>CALEEY010000121.1 GCA_937877085.1 uncultured Bacteroidota bacterium | reverse complement strand
CGACATACATGGCCACCTTTCCTTGCTTGATTTGATCCACTGTTTTTTGCGGAAGGCCATTGTAGGGCGTTTCAACCCCATTGGTCTTGTATGGATAGGCACCTCCAACGGCTAGATTCAGAATCAAGTATTTGGCAGAATCAAATCGCCAGGGGCCATAATTTTCAACCATTGGGCGCGTAACTCGGTAGGTAATCCGGCCATCCACAAGAAACTCTATTTGGTTCTCGCTCCATTCCACAGCATACACGTGCCACCCCGTCACATCCTCGGGACTTTGGAAAAAGAACTTATTCACCAGGGGTGTTTCTCCTGAATACCCCGGGCCATGAAGAGCGACACCAACCCAGTCTTTTTCGCCGACATACTCCATGATGTCAATTTCGCCCGTATCTGGCCACGAATCGTTCCCAAGAAGCCACCAAGCTGGCCAGATGCCGTCTGCATCGGGCAATTGAATGCGGGCCTCTGCCCTTCCGTAGGTAAAATCAAACTTATTTTTGGAATTGATTCGGCCCGAAACAAAGTCGGCTTCTCTCCCTTTTGGAGTCGTAAAACCTTCCTTAAATCGGAGATTTAAGGCTAAAACGCCGTTCTCGGCTCCACTCACATCCGAAGCAGACATAAAATGAATGGTCTGATCCGAATCGATATATGCTTGCTGCTCGTTATTAACCCACATCGAGGGCCCGACCACATTCCAGTAGGTTCGATTCAATGTGCCCGTATTAAAGTCATCAAAAAAGATGACACGTTCACTGGCGGATTGGGACCGAGCGCCCGGTATGAAAAACAACGTGCACCCGAGGAAAAGAAAAGGAAGTTTTTTCATCAGTAACCTGTTCTGTTAGGGCCAAAAAGGGCTCCATTGCCTTTTTAAACAGAGTAGCTTTTCATCGCCGATGTACCAAGTGTTTCAATTATTTTCACGCGTTTTCACGTGTTTTCATGGGTTTTCAAGTGTTTTCATGGGTTTTCACGCGATTGTTTTCCTTTCCGCTTAGTACATTCACGTGTTCTGCATCCTAAAACTCCATAAATATCCCAACCATGTACTTTTCAACCCTCGATTATGTCGTGTTCGCACTGTACGGTGCGGTCATTATTGGGCTCGGACTCTGGGTATCCCGTGAAAAGGAAGGTCACGAGAAAGACACCAGCGATTACTTCCTAGCAGGTAAGTCCCTCCCGTGGTGGGCCATTGGAGCTTCTCTTATTGCCAGCAACATTTCTGCTGAGCAATTTATTGGGATGTCGGGTTCAGGTTTTCGCGTGGGTTTAGCCATTGCCTCCTACGAATGGATGGCGGCAGTCACGTTGTTGGTCATCGCTTACTTCTTCCTTCCGATTTATTTGGAGAAAGGCATATTCACCATGCCGCAATTTCTCGAAAAACGATATGACTCGAGAGTTCGGACGCTTTTAGCGGTGTTTTGGTTGTTGGTATACGTCTTTATCAATCTAACCAGTGTGCTTTATTTAGGCGCTTTGGCCTTAGAAGGCATTATGGGCGTTCCGCTTTGGACGGGAATATTTTGCCTCGCTCTCTTCTCGGCAGTTTATAGCATTTATGGCGGTTTGAAAGCGGTTGCGTTTACTGACGTTGTTCAAGTCGTCGTCTTAGTTGGCGGCGGACTACTGACCACGTATTTGGCCCTAGATGCCTACGGCGCAGGTTCTGGTTCGATTGCTGGATTTATGAAACTGATCAAAGAGGTCCCAGGGCACTTCAACATGATCTTATTTCCCGGAGAGTTGACCTATCCGGAGATCGAAGCAGGGCAAACGGTGATGAAAGATGCTTATCAACTCCTTCCCGGATTGGGTGTGTTGTTAGGCGGGATGTGGGTTGCCAATCTTTTTTATTGGGGGTGTAATCAATACATCATTCAGCGGGCACTTGCTGCTAAAAGCATTAAAGAAGCTCAGCGCGGACTGGCCTTTGCCGGCTACCTCAAGCTCCTCCTTCCTCTCATTGTGGTCATCCCTGGAATCGTAGCCTTCGCTTTGGACGCTCCTATTGAGCGCGGCGACCAAGCCTATCCTTGGTTGTTGGCCACCTACGTGGGTCCTGGACTTAGAGGGCTGGCGTTTGCGGCCCTTGCAGCAGCCATTGTCTCCTCTCTGGCATCCATGATGAACTCGACCGCGACCATTTTTACGATGGATCTCTACAAAAACCTGATCAACAAGGAAGCGACCGAACGGAAATTGGTGCAAGTCGGGCGCATCGTGGGTATGATTGCCATCATTATTGGAGCCTTGTTAGCACCGCAGTTGTCGGCCCTTGATCAGGCCTTCCAATACATTCAAGAATACACGGGCTTCATTAGTCCAGGGGTTTTGGCCATCTTCGTGCTTGGTTTGTTTTGGAAGAAGGCTACGCCAAATGCTGCTTTAGTCACCGCGCTTCTAAGTATCCCGATGTCTGCAGGAATGAAAGTACTTGCGCCCGCCGTGCCGTTCATCAATCGAATGGGGTATGTGTTTGTCCTTTCTGTACTACTCATCGTTGTCATATCACTTCTTGAAGGAAAGGGCAAAGACCATGAAAAAGGTGTTGATTTGGCTAGCGCAAGAGCTGAGTCCGACGCCGTATTTAATGGGTTGGCCTTTGGCATTTTGGGCATCACAGCAGCGCTGTACCTGATTTTCTGGTAAAACGGGCTCTGAATTCCACGTTTGGTGCCATAAAACCGAGTAGTGAGCTATTAGGAAGCAGATAGTTTTAGGATTAAACTGTCTTGTTTTCGATTTTAGCACCTATTTGGGTACGTTTGTGAAAAATATTTTTCAACTCTCCTCGTTTGTCCTTGCCATCCTATTTGTGACCGGATGTAGCCAGAAAGAGACCTCTTATCTCGAGGCCAATTATACAAAAATGGAAGTGTCCATTCCGATGAGGGATGGCGTCGAGTTGTTTGCCACGATTTACGTCCCGCGCGATACGACGCAGACCTATCCGTTTCTGATGAAGCGCACGCCGTACAGTTCAGGACCGTATGAAGCGGGTGTCTATCCTGACGAAGTTGGACCTGGCGGATCGCCTCGGTTCTTGGAAGAGGGATACATCTTCGTAAATCAAGATGTCCGTGGTCGCTTTATGTCGGAAGGCACCTTTTTAAATATGACCCCGAATTACCCAGGAAACGAGCCTGGCACTCCGGTCGACGAGAGTAGCGACACGTACGATACGGTGGAGTGGTTGTTGGCAAACGTCAAGCACAACAACGGGAAAGTCGGACTCTGGGGCATCTCCTACCCCGGTTTTTATGCTGCTGCCAGCATAATAGACACGCACCCCGCCATCAAAGCCTCGTCCCCGCAAGCACCTATTGGAGACTGGTTCGTAGGAGACGATTTCCATCATAATGGAGCGTTCAATCTTCAAGATGGATTCCGGTTTTTTTACGGATTTGACCACCTTGAAAAAACGCCCACAACAGCGCGCCGGGAACCGATTGACTTTGGGTCCGACGATGCCTACCAGTTTTTCCTTGATCTGGGCCCCCTTAAAAATGCTAATGAGCGCTACTACCACAACACCATTCCCACCTGGGACTCGTTGATGCAGCATGGCACTTACGACAGCTACTGGCAAAGCCGTAACATCATCCCGCACATGAAGAATGTGACGGCCAGCGTCATGACCGTAGCGGGCTTGTACGACGCCGAAGACCCTCATGGACCAATAGGTATCTACCACTCTACAGAAGCCAACAACCCGGGAATTAACAACACCTTGGTACTGGGTCCCTGGTTTCATGGTGGTTGGGTTCGGTCTACGGGCGCATTCCTAGGCAATGTCTCCTTTGAAACGGAAGCCTCAACCTACTATCAGGACAATATCGACCTACCGTTTTTCAATTATTATTTGAAAGACAAAGGCACCCTAGACCTACCCGAGGTCATGGCCTACGGCTCAGGGAATAATAAATGGTTCACTTTTGATGCATGGCCCCCCACCGGATCTACACCAGTATCGTTTTATCTGGGTGATGATGGCCAGTTAGGTACTACGGCCCCGCTGGCGGATGGTATGGACCAATATGTGAGTGATCCTGCCAATCCAGTTCCCTATACCAACGAAAAGCTCCTTCGCCGAACCCGTGAGTTTATGGTCGAAGATCAGCGATTTGTGAGTGACCGAGAAGACGTTTTGGTCTACCGATCGGAAGTTCTTACGGAGGATGTAACCTTCGCTGGGCCTATTTCGGTTGAGTTGTTTGTGGAATCCACGGGCACAGATGCCGATTTTGTGGTCAAAGTGATTGATGAATACTCCGAAGATGCTCCAGAATGGCAAGAAAATGCCGATAAATACATCCCTGACACGCCCATGGCAGGTTATCAGATGATGGTACGAGGCGAAGTGTTCAGGGCAAAATTCCGAAATAGCTTTGAGTTTCCGGAGCCCCTTGTACCAGGAGAAGTCGCTCGTGTCGCCTACGACACTCCGGACATTCTCCATACGTTTAAAGCTGGCCACCGGATTATGGTGCATGTTCAGAGCAGCTATTTTCCGTACATCGATCGTAATCCGCAAACGTTTGTAGATATTTACAATGCGGAAGAGAGCGACTTTGTGGCAGCCACCCAAACCATACACCGCTCGGCTCAGTATCCTTCGCGGATAACCATGCGAATGTTGGATAAGTAACCTGCAGTGGGGTCGATAATGCGCAGTTGAATCAAAAATGCGCAGCTCGATCGGATGCGCCACCGTATCGAATGCGCCTATGGGCTCGACTTTTAGACCCCCGTTAGGGTTGAAAAGCGGTTTGGCCAGTTGGTTTTTGAATGTCGAAGTGGCCGTTACCGCGCGAACATCTCAGCAAGCGTTTGCAAGGTGAGGTCCTGTACCTTCTTACTGATGGTCCCTAGCTTTTGGGTTAGCCTTGCTTTGTCTACGGTCCGGATTTGATCCAACACCACTTGCCCTTTCACTTTTTGAAAGGTGCAGTTAATGTGTGTCGGGTAGTTCCGGCCAAGGCTTGTTATGGGTGCGATAATCACGGTGCGGATGTGCCGGTTCATTTCGTCTGGAGAAATGACCAAACAGGGTCTTTTTTTCCTGATTTCGCTGCCCAGGGTTGGGTTGAAATCAACCAAATAGATATCGAATCGGCGTATTTCGCCTGTCATTTCCAATTTACTCATTCCCAACTCCTCTCGGTCTCATCCCAATCCGTCTGAATGACAGGGTCCAGCATCGCATCATCCCCTCTAAGGACCATGCTTCTAAACATGATGTCCCATCCTAGCCGTTGGCGGTTCGCAGCTTGGATGATGATTTGACCGTCTTCGACTCGTAGTTCGACATCATCCGTAATTCCGGCCTGCTCCAAAATGGGCTTGGCTAGTCGAATGCCTTGTGAGTTTCCGATCTGAATGATCTTTGTTTTTAGGTTCACGTCAAATTCAGGTAAGTACATTGTAATTACTTGCGATAGAATGGATGGCACGTTTGGTTCCGTGATGGACTTGAATCCTTTATTGGACCCCTGCACCGAACGCAGATAACCTGCCAATCCCAGAAATAAGGGGAGTTGACTGGGCCAAAAAAATTAAGGTGCGAATTCGCTTGACACACATATATTACACATATTAACATGTAAACCCTTTTACTTGTTTTAGGGTCGACTTCATGACGCGTTAGCGCGGATTGCCAGTGGCCCAGCGTATTTCTCGCGTGTGTGTGTTATGATTGGCTGCCTGACCATCCAACATTTTCCTGCTTGGGCCATCTCCCTGATTCGGCGTCACGATGCCGTTCGGCCCCTTATTGTACAGGAAGATGGGCATATCGTGGCTTTGAACACGGCGGCTGAGGCCCTGGGCCTAGACACGGGTATGACGGCAGCACGAGCCGCTGCGCTGTGTCCAAGTGCCGTATTGTATGTGCGGGATGCGGTGGCCGAGTTCAGCGCCTGGGAATACGTACTGGAGCGCATGAATAGGATCACCCCTTTTATGGAGAGTGAGTCGCCGCGGTTGTGGTTTAATGCTACTCCAGATGAAATACGCGCTCTGACGCTCTATCTGGGTGCATCTGTGGGGTTTTCTACGTACCGATCTACGGCTTGGATGGCTTCCCTAGGGGCCAGTCGGGGCGGTATGCTCACCGTACCCGAAGGGGAGGTCAACTCTTTTATGGACACCTTCCCCACCGCATTACTAGCCCGGGCTGGTTTTAGCGACTCCTGTATTGAGGGGTTAGAACTCCTAGGGTGCGCCTCCGTCGGGTTGGCTCGCAACCTGAACAAACGCCATCTCAATCTAGCCTATGGAAAGGAAGGAGATGTTTTGTTTGATATCCTCCATCCGACAGATACATCGGCCGTGTCACTTTTCAGGCCTGCCCCGTTCATCCGAAAGCGATTCACACTGTACGTACCCTGCTATCATCCAAGCGAGGCCATGCCCATTGTGCATAGGCTTGCCGAGAAGGCCCATGCAGATTTGAAATCGAATATTGTTGGGCAAATTCGGATCGTGTTGTACCTCGAAGGAAGCCCTCCGATGCGGAGCGCCCGTTTGTTGACCCATCCGACGGCTCGGCTCGATGCCATAACCCGGTTTGCCGAACGCTTGGCCACCGGCATGTTCGCGGTCTTACGTCAGAAGCGAGGCCGGGTTGGGATCGAGCGCATTGACCTCGAATTGGCGGGGCTACTCACTGGGGAAATGATTCAAACCAGTCTTTTTGGCGAAAGGCTACGCAAACTCACGGCAGCAGTCAGTAAGGTTCACCGCCGCTTTCCCCGGGCGCTAAAGCGCGGCGTGGCCCGGCCAGGAGCACATTTTCACGAAGATCAATCGGGATATACCACATGGGAATAATAAAACGAAGCCACCGGGACACCGAGGTACGCTTCGAAGGCGACCGCCCCACCCTACTCATTCGGGGCAAGCAGAGCTATGTCGTCAAGGAAGTCATCGAACAGTGGGATGTACGAGGGACCTGGTGGGGTAACGAACGGCACCGACGCTATGTAACCGTGCGCACCAATCATGGCACCTTTGAGGTGGCAAGAGACATGAAGACCGGAAAATGGTCGCTCGCAGGAGTTCACGACTAAATTATACGATCTTTTATGTTATTTATTTATCTATTTATTTGTGTTTTTTACGACACCATATTTATGCACAATAACAATATTATTTAACTATCTATTCATTATTTGCACGAAATACAGGCCTATGCAAGCCGCTTACCCAGCACAGGAATGTCCTTCCGATGAATGAATAGCGCTATGGCACAGGAAATAAAGACCACAATTCCCAATACAAACAACAGGCCACCATCGCCCTGAACCTCGATGCCTAATACAAATATATGGCTGAGTAGCGCGCCGCTCATCACGCCGAGACCTATGCCTGCGCCCGCCCAAACGGTCCGCGGGACAAGGAGAAGAATGGCCGCTGCCAGTTCAGCAAAACCTGACAAAAAACGTCCCCAGGGTTCGACTCCAAGCTGGGAAAAAATGTACACGCTCTCAGGGGCGCCAGTAAACTTGAAAAATAATGTCTGCAACAAGATGACTGCGGCCACGAGCCGAACTATCCACGAAATGACTTTCATATTGACCTCATTGGTAAGGGTGCCTAGCGGAGAAGGATATATGGCGGAGAAGGATATATGGCGGAGAAGGATATATGGCGG
>CALEEY010000120.1 GCA_937877085.1 uncultured Bacteroidota bacterium | reverse complement strand
GTCGAGCGTAGCTCGACCCGCCTTGTCTTTTTTATAGTTTTTTGACCACCCAGTGTAGACCTGCGATGCACCGCTGGGAGTAGCGTTTTTAAACTGCAGCTTCTGCAGGATCACCCTCAGATTCATCCGGTACAGGCGCGGGAAACAGATCCTCATATAACAGCACTTCACTGCTAATCCAGCCCACGGTTATCATGGAGCGGCCAAATAGCAGGATTTGCTGGACTACAAAAGCGATCAAAAGACCGGCCAAAGATAGGTCTAACATGAAGGGTAGCACGATAAAAATCAGCCCGAGCACCATCCATCCTATATAAACCGAATTAGCATAAGCCGAATGAAAAGGCCATTTCATGCCGTCGAACCAGCTATCCATGATGCCTTTTTTGCCTAAAACGAGTTCAATACGGCCAAAATCGTGCATCATATCAATCAGTGCGATACCTAAAAACACCGCCAACGGACTAAATACAAATTGAACCCAGAACGAACCGACTTCGCCTGTCAGGACGGTTGAGAGGACGGTTGCTACAATCACCACAAACACGATCCAAGCTGCGGTTGGAACGAGGAACAGCAAGCCTAAAACGGATGCTTTCATGGTATGCTGACCCAATCCTTTCCAAAACGACCGAGTGCCACCTTCACTTTGCGCATGAATTAGCCCGGCGGATGAACCCATTTTCCATACAAATAGAATGGGCAATACCCACATCATTTGAGCTAAGAGCGTTTGCAATAAAGGTCCAGAGGTTTCCATTAGATCAGCCCATAAGGTCAGGTCGAATCCCTCGGACATCTGCTCTGAATAGCCCGACAACTCGGTGGACTGGGAGAAGGCGACGAGTATCGGGATGGAAAGAAGCAATCCCATCGCTAAGTTGGCAGCATACATGATGGCTGCCAAACGAGGACGTTCTTTAGCCCTTTGAAATCCGTTGGTTATATAATGAGCGGACATAATATCGAGAATTGAAAAAGTGGCAAAAGATGATAGGAAATTCGCAACTGAGCCTAAAAAAGGCCGCCGATCACGAAAAACAACTTCTGATATAAAGAAATGGCTCGTAG
This sequence comes from uncultured Bacteroidota bacterium, assembly GCA_937877085.1. Classification (GTDB taxonomy): domain Bacteria; phylum Bacteroidota; class Rhodothermia; order Rhodothermales; family UBA10348; genus UBA10348. The sequence continues at coordinate 5,632 of CALEEY010000120.1, read as the reverse complement.
TTGGGCCTGCCGTGCAAATCGATTATTGGCGTTTGAATCCGCTACCAATCGATTATTAAGACGATTAATATCCAATAGAACGAGGTTCTCAGGATCTAAAAAGGCTTCGACCACGGGACTGTCGCGGGTAATTTTGAAATCTTTCCAAGCATCTTGTCCATCCCATTCAAAATCTTCGGTAGTGCCGTCCTCCAGTGTTACACGGAGAGTCATGGGGAAGATTCCATCCTGTTCGCGTCTTACACGGACAGTAGAGGCATACCTATCGTCTTCGTTTTTGGTACTCCGAACAGAATGAATGGAATAATCGACTACGGCTGTTCCATAGACGTACTGGGAAAAAAACCAATCGAGATTTTCTCCTGATACCTCCTCGGCAACCGTCTGAATATCCCTGGTGGTAGGATGCTGAAACTTCCACTTGGCGTAATAAGCTTTTAAAAACCGATGTTGAACGTCCCAGCCCAAATATCTCTCTAGCGTATTCATAACGGTGGCTGGCTTTGAATAGGAGGACTTGCTGTAATCGCCCATGCGGTACTCCCACGAATGGGTAAAGAGAGCTCCTTTCGACGGATCGTTTTTTACGTATCCCAACCGTTGGGCAGCGATATCGCCCACCTTCAGCGGTCCAAATTCGATTACTGATCCCGGTCCGTAGGCGTCGTCCATTATCCTCGACTCGATATATGAATTCATCCCTTCGTCCAGCCATGCCTCCTCGAATTCATTGCTCGCTATCAAGCCATAAAAATATTGGTGGCCAAACTCGTGAATCGTAACGAGCTCAAGGAAGCGAGACCATGTGGGAAGACCATAAGTGGTTCCTGCTGTGATCAAGGTCGGGTATTCCATGCCGTTGCTCCCCCCAATACCATCGACCACGGTCAGCGTGGTATAGGGGTACTCCCCAACCCAGTCATCGTACCTTTCAAGGGCGACGATAGCCGCGTCAATATGGCGTTGGGCCTGTCCTTTATGGGCTGGGCGAATCAGCGCTTTAATGGCAACGTGGCGCCACTGCTGATTATACTCTAAGAAATCGGTGCTGGCCGTCCAAGCAAAATCATGCACGTCATCCGCTTGGTAGCGAACCGTCTTAAACCCGTCGGCGATGGTCTCGTCCATTTGAATGCCGGAGGCACCGACCACATACGCTTCTGGTACCCGAATGGACACGTCGTACGTCCCGTAGTCGGCATAAAACTCGCTGTTTTGATGGAATTGATGGGCATTCCAAATTCCTTTGGGTGCGTCTTTTGGCACGTAGCGCTGCCCTGGAATCTCCAAAACGGCAATTTTTGGAAACCATTGTCCGGCGAAAATAAATGGACTTCCAGATTCGGTCATCTTCCATCCGGTCCTGGCTACGACCTCTGGGAGCTTGCTTTCGAAAGCGATATCCAACGCAATGGTCTCTCCAGGGGCCACGCTTCTTGGCAAACGGACCGAGAACACGGTTTGGTCGTCCACATTTCCATCATCCGGCTGGATAAACTTGATTTGGTCAGTGAGGTCCGCGTTGGCAATAAAAGGGATTCCAGGTCGAAAATCTCCCGCATCGTCGGCAATCCGCATACTCGATATGTTCACTCCGCCCCATGGGTTGCTGTCTTTAGCTTCGTTTCCACGATGGACTCCACCGCTTTCCTTCATAAAGGTGGACTTATTGTCCTTGAAGGCATTCAAATACATGTGAAACTGAAGCTCATCGACAGGCACCGAATCAGGATTTCTCCACGTTAGTCGCTCCGTGCCTTTGATGGTGCGAGCGTCTGGATCCAGTGTCACGTCCATGGTATAGGAGACGCGCCGTTCACTGAGGGGAACGGACGAGGTGGTCGCTTTTTGTGCCTGAAGAGGCGAGGCCCAGCAGAGGAGCAGACCTAGAATCAAGAAACTACGCACAGCATTCTCAGGTTGAGTGGTAGATGATGTTTGGATCGAAAGAACGCATTAATTTTTTTAAAAAGAATACGTTCAACATACGAGTCGTCTGAACGAAATTTATCTTCGTTGGTTACGCTCCGATGAAATATCCAAACTTTGTCGCATTGTGTGAAGTAGGTCCTCGGGATGGATTTCAATTCGAATCTAAGTTTATTCCCACGGACTTTAAGGTTGACGCCATCAAAAAACTGATTGGTGCTGGCCTGCCACGCGTGCAAATTACTTCATTTGTGCATCCTGGACGGGTCCCACAAATGGCGGATGCCGAGCAGGTGGTCCAAGCCGTCGGATTCGACCACACGTCCGTGCTTTCCGGTTTGGCTCTAAACGTGAGAGGAGTTCACCGCGCGGCTGAATCAGGACTACGCGCCGTCGATCTTTCGATCGCAACGAATGAACGTCATGGAAACGACAACGCGAATATGGCGGTGGATGAAGGCCGAGATCAAGCCGATGAAATGATTGCCCTCGCGCAATCGAACGGTATGTCCGTTCAGTTGAATCTACAAACGGTTTGGGGATACCAAACCCCCGGCGATACACCCCTTGATGCCGTATTACAGATGGCGGCTCATTTTTCAGATTCCAAACTAGAGTCGTTTTCCCTTGCAGATTCGACGGGCATGGCCAATCCGGAGAGCATCCGCAGGGTCCTGTCCGCGGTTCAGGAAGTAACGAAGGTGCCGCTGGTTTTGCACCTGCACGATACCCGGGGACTTGCCATCGCCAATATCGTGACCGCTCTGGAGATGGGGATTTCTCGTTTCGACACTTCCCTCGGAGGCCTCGGAGGCTGTCCGTTTATTCCGGGCGCCACCGGAAACGTAGCGACGGAGGATGTGGTGAATTTACTGGAAGGCCTGGGCGTCAAAACAGGGATCGAAAACAGTCGAGTTGCGGCCATTTCTTGCGAAATGGCCGCGTTTCTAGGCCGCCCGCTGTCCGGCAAAATGTACAAGTTGCTAGGCTAGGTCGCACCTTACTGCTCCTTAACGCACCCGACCGAACCCTGCCACCACTGGGCTTCCCCAACCCTTAGTCTTGGTAGGCCTCAATTGGGAGGCATGAACACACCAAATTACGGTCCCCATAGGCATCGTTAACGCGCCGAACAGTGGGCCAAAACTTATTTTCGTGTGACCAAGAGGCCGGAAAGGCTGCTTTTTCACGCGAATAGTTCTTGTCCCATTGGTCCGCAACTACCATCGCTGCCGTGTGCGGCGCATGTGCCAGAACACTGTCGCTAGCTTTCACGGCACCGCTAATAACTTCCTGCATTTCCGCGCGAATGGAGATCATCGCTTCTACGAAACGATCGAGTTCGCCCTTGTTTTCGCTTTCAGTTGGTTCAACCATAACAGTGCCTAGAACCGGCCAAGACATGGTTGGGGCGTGGAAACCATAGTCCATAAGTCGTTTGGCTACATCGACTTCCGTCAATTCTGTGTGCTGACGTAGGCTTCGAAGGTCCAAAATGTATTCGTGCGCGACGCGGCCGTGAGAACCTTTGTAAAGCACTTCGTAGTGGCCTTTCAACCGAGTCGCCATGTAGTTGGCGTTCAAAATGGCTACTTGCGTCGATTTGGTGAGACCTTTGGGGCCCAACATCGCAATGTAAGCCCACGAAATTAGGAGTACCGAAGCACTTCCAAATGGGGCTGCAGAAACAGGGCCCAGCGAGCCGCCCGCATCCGAAATGGGGTGACCAGGTAGGAATTCGGCTAAGTGAGCGGCCACGCAAATCGGCCCAACACCTGGACCGCCGCCGCCGTGCGGAATGGCAAAGGTTTTATGTAGGTTCAGGTGGCACACATCGGCACCGATGTCTCCGGGGCGACACAGCCCAACCTGAGCATTCATATTGGCGCCGTCCATGTACACTTGACCACCGTACCGATGGATGGTATCGCAAATGTCGGAAACGGTCTCTTCAAACACGCCGTGCGTGGACGGATAGGTGATCATGAGGGCCGAAAGATGGTCTCCGGCCGCTGCAGCTTTAATATTGAGGTCATTTACGTCGATGTTGCCTTGATCGTCACAAGCCACAACAACGACTGTCATACCAGCCATAACGGCGCTGGCCGGATTCGTCCCGTGCGCCGAAGATGGAATCAAGCAGATATGCCGCTGGGTATCGCCCTGGCTCTCATGGTAGGCTCGAATAACGAGTAGGCCGGCATATTCTCCTGAAGCACCTGAGTTTGGCTGAAGGGAAGTAGCTTTGAATCCAGTTATTTCGTTCAGCCACGTCCTCAATTCACCCATCATTTCGTGATATCCTGCTGCCTGGGAAGGCGGCACGAAAGGATGAATCTGGTTGAAAGCAGGCATGGTAATCGGCATGAGCTCGGCAACGGCATTTAGCTTCATCGTGCATGAACCGAGCGCGATCATACTGGTCGTCAAGGATAAGTCTTTCTTCGACAAGCGGGCCATGTATCGTGTAATGGCCGCTTCCGAATGATGGGACGAAAACACGGGATGGGTCATGAATTCCGTCTTGCGGCCTAATGCTCCAGCATAACCGGATTCCATTCTAGCCGCGAGGCTTTGAACCACTGCGTTTCCGTTCTCCCCTCCAAACACTTCGATCAAATCAGCTAGGTCTTTGGCAGTAACCGTTTCGTCGATCGAAATGCCAATGGATCCGTCTGGAAAGTATCTGAGATTGATTTCTGCCTGCAAAGCCTTGGCCTGAATAGCTTTGGCATCTGAAACGGCCACCCGAATCGTATCAAAATAGTCTGAGTGGCGAACAGTGTGGCCAAGTTGACCGAGTGCAGCCGCTAACAATCTCGTGGCGTCCGTTACCCGTGTAGCAATGGCCTTTATCCCAATCGGGCCGTGATATACCGCATACATGCTGGCAACTACGGCTAGAAGTACCTGCGCCGTACAAATATTGGAGGTGGCTTTGTCGCGACGAATATGCTGTTCGCGCGTCTGGAGCGCCATTCTCAGTGCTGGTTTGCCATCGGTATCGACTGTTACGCCGATAATACGTCCTGGAATTTGGCGCTTGAACTTATCGCTTGTAGCGAAAAAGGCGGCGTGCGGTCCGCCAAATCCGATTGGAACACCAAAACGCTGGGAGGACCCGACTACCACGTCTGCGCCAAACGAGGCCGGAGATTCGAGCAGGGTCAAGCTCAAGATATCTGCCGCGACGACGACAAAAGAGTCATTGGCGTGAGCTGCAGCACAAAAACTGGAATAATCGTAAACGGCGCCATCCGAAGCTGGATACTGAACCAAGGCACCGAAGCACGAGTCGTCAAACGTAAACGTACGATGATCGCCCACTTCTACAGTAATTCCCAGGGGAATAGCCCGCGTTTCAACTACGGCTATGGTTTGGGGGTGGCATTCTTCGGAGATGAAGAATCGATTTCTATCGCCTTTTTTAGACTGACGTTGAAGCATCATCATGGCCTCGGCCGCCGCTGTTCCTTCGTCCAACAGGCTGGCGTTGGCAATTTCCATACCCGTAAGGTCAATGATCATGGTCTGATAATTGAGCAGTGCTTCTAATCGTCCCTGAGCAATCTCGGCCTGATACGGGGTGTACTGCGTGTACCACGAAGGATTCTCAATAATGCCACGCTGTATGGCCGGAGGAGTGATGGTTGCGGAATACCCCGTTCCGATATACGAGCGGTACATTTTGTTCTTGGCCGCC
>CALEEY010000119.1 GCA_937877085.1 uncultured Bacteroidota bacterium | reverse complement strand
GAAGGGCGCCTCGGAGGCAAGGCCTTCAGGAGCGCACCACCACACCATCTTCTTCGGTAGAAGTTGTTTTGCAGGGGGCGGGTCTTTGACCCGCCCCCTGCTTTGTTTTGTTCAATATGGAAAGGGGGCTGCGAACCCAAGCTGCGCTCAATCATATACGAATCTCATTCAACCATTTGATTATGCGCTTCAAGGACAAAGTTGTTTTAATTACAGGAGCCAGTTCAGGCATTGGTGCAGATGCTGCACATGCATTTGCAGCGGAAGGTGCACACGTGTTTTTGGTAGCTCGCCGCAAAGAGAAAGGCGAACAGGTAGCCGCAGAAATTAGACAAGCGGGAGGCTCTGCCACGTTTTTTCAAGCGGATATGGCCATTCGGAGCGATATCGCTGATATGGTTCAGGCATGCGTTAAGACGTATGGACGGCTCGATATTGCGTTTAACAACGCAGGGATCGAGGGCGATTTCTTTGTTGAAACCCATCTTCAATCGGAAGAGGCCTGGGACGCTTCGATTGCGGTCAATCTAACGGGCGTTTGGCTATGCATGCGCCATCAGATTCCGGTTATGCTGGGGCAAGGAAAGGGAGCCATTGTAAACATGGCTTCCATGGCGGGTGTAAAGGGTTTTTCAGGAAGCTCGGGATATGCCGCGAGTAAGTTTGGGGTGGTGGGCATCACCAAGGCTGCTGCTTTGGAATACGCTGCCCAGGGCATTCGCGTAAACTGTGTTTGCCCGGCCGTCATTCGATCGGAGATGGCTGATAAAATCTTCTTGTCCACAGACGAGTCGGCTGCCGCGACGGCGGCGTCCCATCCAATCGGCAGAATTGGGGAGGCTAGAGAGGTTACCAACGCAGTCATGTGGCTAGCTTCGGACGAGGCTTCTTTTGTGGTAGGCGAAGCTCTTCAGATTGACGGGGGGCTTGGAGCGTAATATTTGAACCTCTTTATTCGTTATAGAGTAGAATTGTTTAAATTTGACTATGGAAATCGAGTCGGTGAAATCTTCCTTACGTGAATACGGCGTCATTATAGTCCTGATCATCGTTTCGGTGAGCGGGTATTTGTTGTTCTCCCAGAACAAAGAAGACATCCTAGCCTATTCTCTGGATGTCTTAGGCACGAAGCTCGTGGCGCTTATTGACGATGAAGCGGCAAAACAGCGTGTATCAGAAGCTTTTGGTCGGTTTCAAGAACAGGTTTTAAACCAGGAAGTGTCGGCTGAGCAGGTCGAGATGATTGCCGCCAACGTGCTTAATCTTTCAAATGCCGGGACGCGGCTTTCTCCGGAGGAAGCAGAGTTCGTCCTAAATATGAAACCTGAGTCGTTTGCGGCTACCCTTCCTGCGCCCGACCTGACGGCTCCAGGGGGTGTTACAGACCCGAAAGTGCCCCCAGCTCCTCCAGAAGCCCCTTTATTTACAGGCAGAACCGTTCAGCTAACCCGACTTGGGGAGAATTTGGAGGCTATGTTCGAGTTTTCTGATGCCGTGCAGGGCGAAGCAAAAACGGCCACCCGATTTATTCGTTTCGGATCAGACGAAAAAGGCATTCATGTTGTCGTAGATCCGGAATTTGAAAAGCAATTCCAATCAGGCCGAGTAATTCCCGCCACACGGGAGTTGGATCGGAAAAATCTGGTTCGTTGGAAAAAGGAATTGGAAAAGGATGTCGAAAAAAGTGCGTTAATCTTCGAAAAGGATGCGTTGATACTTGCCGACATTCAGCTTTCCGTCGGCCAAAGCCAAGAGCGTTCTGATCGGATTCGGACACTGAGGCGCATTAGACACTTACAATCGCTGGGAGTCATTGCCGGTGTCGATTCGGCCGCCATTAGCTTAGAAATTGCGCAAATCGTTTCTGGAGTAAACGCCGAACTAGATGTCGTGATGAAAGACTTGCGTGGCATCACGGTCGTACGAAGCGATTCTTTGTCCCAGCGCCGTCAATAGCGCCACTCGTTCTCCTCGTTTCTATGGCTCAGTTAGGAACGAGCCGAGGATTTGACCGTTCATCCGCACCCAAACGACTCCGTACGATCGTTTGATCGGGTCTTGCCTATCGCACCCCGTTTATCGCATTTAGCCAACCTTGCATTCCACATGAAAATAGCCAAACGATTCCGATGGGAAGGTGCTCACCGACTTCCATGGCATGACGGACCGTGCAAGGACCTTCACGGTCATTCCTACGAAATGTTTGTTGAAGTGGAAGGGACTCCTGACGATAATGGCCTTTTGATGGATTTTAAGCACCTAAAAAGGGCGTTGATGCCCTTAATTGATGAATGGGACCACGCAACGTTGATTGCCAAGAACGACGACCAACTTCTCGGAATCATGCGAACTGCGGGTTGGCGGCACTCTGTGTTGCCTTACGACACTACAGCCGAAAACATCTGCGTTTTCGTCGCCGATTACCTGATTGAGTCCTCCCGCGATATTCTCGAAGAGCGTCTGATTCACACGGTTCGAGTCCGCGTATCCGAGACAGAAACGTGCTACGCAGAAGCGGTCCGAAGCCTGTAAAGGCCGCGGACCGCTTGGTACTTTTGAGAGATTTGGAAAAGGGATTTGGCTCGAGACCGTGGGCCAGTTAAGGCTTTTAGATCACGGGAAAATGCCCAATTCGGTGTACGAGGCAGCCACTTTGTCGATGGCGTTAATAAATGCAGCCGTTCTTAAGTCGGTGTCCAGTCGCTTGGCAACTTCTCTAATTTCCGCATAGGCTCCGGCCATCGTTTCTTCTAAGCCTGACTTAACTAAGTCGATTTCGTCGGCTCCTGCCGTGACGCGGGCCAGCTCGGCATCTTGTAGGTTGATCCCTACGGCGCCTGCCATGGCCCGAACAATGCGTTCATTACTGGCTTGCTCAAATCGCTTACTCATACGTCCAAAACGAACGTGAGATAGGTTCTTTAGCCATTCGAAGTAAGAAACGGTCACGCCACCAGCGTTTAAGTACACATCTGGAAGAATCATGACCCCCTTACTGAGCAGGATGGCGTCGGCATCTGCAGTGACGGGTCCATTGGCGGCTTCGCCCACTATTTTAGCTTGGATGCGGCCCGCATTCTCTGAGGTAATCACACTTTCGAGCGCCGCGGGTATGAGGATTTCACACGGCAATTCCAGTGCATCTGAGGATTTCAATAGGTTTGTAGCCCCAGGGAAGTTTAGAATAGATCCGGTGGCCTTCCTGTGAGCCATGACCGTTTCGACATCCAATCCCGCGTCGTTGTGAATGGCTCCTTCGTACTCGGCCAATCCTACAATCGTCGCACCGCCTTCTTGCATGAATTTGGCTGCGTGATACCCGACATTTCCTAAACCCTGCACCACAACTCGTTTATCTGCCAATCCGGTTTTAAGACCCAATTTGGTCATGTCATCTAAGAATGAACAGGCTTCTCGAATGCCGTAATACGTTCCAAGGCCTGTGGCTTCTGTCCGCCCGCGCACTCCACCCAGCGTAACGGGCTTTCCGGTAACGCACGCCGCGGCGGTTAGCGGATCTCCGGTGAGCGAACGATAGGTATCCACAATCCAGGCCATTTCCTTCGGCCCCGTTCCGTAATCAGGTGCTGGTACGTCGATACCCGGGCCAATGAAATTCTTGGAGACCAATTCGTAGGTGTAGCGGCGAGTAATGCGCTCAATTTCAGCTTCGGAATAGTTCTTCCTGTTTATTTTTATGCCGCCCTTTGCTCCACCGAAAGGAACGTTTACAATGGCGCATTTATACGTCATTAAGGTAGCCAATGCAGCAACCTCGTCTTCATTGACGTTTTCGGCAAAACGGATTCCACCTTTCGTTGGAAGCTTGTGGTGGCTGTGCTCAGAACGCCAAGCTTCAATGACTTCTATAGAACCATCATCACGCTTGAGGGGAAATTCCATTTTATACATGGAATTGCAAATTCTGATTTGCTTTAATAATCCCTCAGGATGCGAGGTGTAAGCGGCCGCCTTTTCAAACATTCGGTCGACCTGCTCTAGAAAACTGATGCTGGACATATTTGGATACCCGGATAAATCAAACGTCAAAAGTTATATCTTCAAGGCTACTGTCTTCTCGTATTAAAAGCAATTGTAGAACCCCTAATTCTTAACTAATGTCTTACCCGACATCCACCTTTTTGCTGCTGGGCAATCCCGTTGAGCATTCGCTATCACCTTTGATTCACAACTCTGCGTTCGCTTTGTTGGGGTTACCGTTCCATTATTCGGCGCACCGGATTTCTGATATTGGAGGTCTTGATGTAGAGGTATTGGGAGAAGTGGACAGAGGAACGGAGCGGCTTAGGCACGTGATAGACCGAATCGATGGCGTCTCCCTTAAAGGCGTCAATGTGACCATTCCCCACAAAAAGGCTGTTCTGCCGTTTTTGGATGAACTGACTCCAATTGCAAGGCAGGTGGGGGCGGCAAACACTGTTTTTGTTCGTAATGGACTCAAAGTGGGGCATAACACCGATGTAGAGGGCTTTTTATCCCCACTATTAGGATTGAATTTGGAGCATAAGGAGGTTGTGATTTTGGGCTCCGGGGGGGCGGCGCGCGCCGTGATGGTGGCTGCCGAAAGTGGTTTAAAAGCCAGTCGCATTTCAGTGGTATCCAGAAATCTCGATTCGGCGCGCGCCGCGTGCGCTGATCTACATATGGGGGAGGTTCACGAATACGCTGAACTTCCTGAACTCCTTGCCACCGCCTCGTTAATTGTCAACGCAACGCCGGTTGGCATGTGGCCCGCGACTGACCACTCTCCACTTCCTCCATTTGCGAAGCTTGGGACCCATCCTATCGTTTACGATTTGATCTATAATCCTGAAGAAACGGAGCTTCTTCGAGAGGCCCGGATTCAAGGGTCTACAACCATTGGTGGATTGAAAATGCTTATCGCCCAAGCAGCCGCTTCCTTCAAGATTTGGACCGGTCAAGAAATGCCTGTAGATGCGGTTGAACAGGCGGTGAAAGCCCACTTAAAATTGAAAAAGAACTGAATGGACATGGCGCCGGAAAACTATCCTGACCTGAGTCTGCATCACCTCGAAGAGGATGTCTTGGAGCGATCAAAGACCATTCCTTCGGCTTGGTACGTCCACCCTTCCTACCACGACTTAGACCGGAAATACGTGTTTTCGCGTTCTTGGCAGTACGTATGTTCTTCCGCGCGGCTGGCCGTTCAAGGGGATTACGTAACCGATATCGTAGCCGGTAACCCAGTGATTCTGGTTCGCGAAAACGAACAGACGCTCAAAGCCTATTACAATGTGTGCAAACATCGAGGCGGCCCGCTGGCCATGGATGCCTGCGGACATGCCAAGGTCCTGCAGTGCAAATATCACGGATGGACGTATTTGCTTGATGGCTCCCTACGAGGGGTCCCGCGCTTCGACCGAACCGAATTGTTCGACAAGAAAGACTTCGGACTGACCCCCATTGCCGTAAGGGAATGGCAAGGCATGGTTTTTTTGTGCCTCGAACCATCTTTCGCGCCGCCATTTGAAGAAGTAGTCGCAGGCATCGCGGAAAGAATTCATCCGGCCACGTTGGAGCACCTCCAGTTTTACAAGCGGGATTTGTACACGGTCGAATCAAACTGGAAGGTCTATGTAGACAACTATCTCGAAGGGTACCACATCCCATTGGTGCATCCCGACCTGATGTCTGTTCTGGATTTCCGATCTTATCAAACCGAAACGCACCCACACTATTCGCTTCAATTCAGTCCTTTGAAGGATGGAAATCATGCCTACGGGTCGTCCTCTGATCAAGCCTATTACTATTTCATTTTCCCGAACATGATGCTCAACATTATGCCGGGCCGCCTTCAAATCAATCGGGTGGATGCGAAACGTTCGGACTCCTGTTCCACAGTCTTTGACTACTACTATTCGAGTATCACCCCGACCGATCTAGACGGCAGAATTAAGGAGGATTTGGCATTTAGCGACCATGTTCAACAAGAAGACGTCGAAATTTGCGAGTTCGTCCAACGGGGCCTTTCCTCTAATGCCTATGACCAAGGCCGTTTTTCATACGATCTGGAAGGCGGCGTTCATCACTTTCAACTGAGCCTTAAACGGGCCTATCGGGTCGCTCGGGAAGATCTGTTAGCTGGAGAAAACGTATCCGGTGGGGAGCCATCATAAAGCAATGCTAACCCCATCCGTCTTTACATGGCCGGTCCAGGCAGGATTCTCTACCCGATCAGGGGGCGTTAGTCCGATGCCTTATGGAAGCTTGAATCTGGGCCTCTCCACGGCGGATTCTAATGAAAACGTACTTCAAAATAGGACGTTAGCGGCTGCCCATTTCGGGCTCACAAGGGACGATATGGCTATTGCGGGGCAAGTTCACGGGAGCTCCGTTTTGACCGTCGATACACCCGGTCTTTTTCCTGGATATGACGGCCTCGTTACCAACAAGCCGGGACTTTTGTTAAGTATCTCGGCAGCCGATTGCGCCGCCGTTCTATTGGCCGATCCAATCTCCGGAGTGATTGGAGCCTGCCATGCAGGCTGGCGTGGTCACGTGGCCGCCGTTGTCGATCACACGTTGGAAGCCATGGTCCAACTTGGAGCTAATCCGTCTCGGGTCCAAGCCTACATCGGACCGTGTATTTCGGTGGACCGATTTGAAGTTGGAGAAGAAGTAGCCGCTCAATTCGGATCCGAATTTGTAGAGCGCAAGCCTGAATGGCCCAAGCCTCACATCAATCTAACAGGCTCCATTAGGTCCAATTTGATTAGATGCGGCGTTGACTCCCTCACCATAGAAGCGTCTGAGCAGTGCACCATGACCGATTCAGACTTCTTTTTCTCCCATCGAGGTCAGCAAGGAGTTACCGGCCGCATGATGGGTTTCATCTGCATCAGCGCGTCAAGCTAGCTTCTCCCGAAAGGATACTTGCGAGTCGTTACGCCACAATGACCCACCCGCCAATACCCCAGCCGTAACGAGAATTCCAAGGTAGATGGGTTCGGTTAAAGGCGAGTCGTTAAGCGCTGGAAAAAGAGTAATGGCCAGGTAGGCAGAATAATTGCCCGCCGTGTGCAAGATGATAGCCAGAAATGCACTTCCCTTTGATCGCACGAAAAACCAGGTATGCACGAATGAAAAAGCTACGTTGTTGAGTAGATAACTGAAGAAAAAACCCAGGGTCATGTCATATCGGTCCGTGGCAATGTAGAGCGGAAGGTGCCAAACGAACCAAACCAGTCCCACGACTACAGAGGCGTAAATCACACCCCGTTTTTCCAACAACCGAGGGAGCAAAAAGCCCCTCCAGCCAATTTCTTCCCCTATAGGGCCGTCCACAATGGCGAAAAAGAAGAAAACAATGACCATTTTAGGCAGAGGTGTGCTTCCCAAATCAAAAACTAACGCTACCCCTGCAAAATGGGAAATAGCAATCAAAATCAGACTTCCAAACATCGGACCTAAGATGGCTAATGCGAGCAGCCAAAGGGGGACCCGCCACATTTTTACCCTCATCCACAGCTCTTTGAGTCCACTTCGTCCATAAACCACGGCCGCCGAAACAATGGCCGCAAATGTGGGCCCGTAGCCCCTTAGAGCGCCCATGAGGTCGGATGCAGGATCGAATGGCAGCAAGCCCTTGTCAAAAAGTAAAAACAACCCCCAGTAGGCGAAGGACAAACCGAGTGCGAGTGCTAAAAACAGCAGGGTAGAACGTCTGTTGAGATTGTTATCCATGTGGGTATGATCTTCTTTTATGCGCTAGTGCTTAATTTGGATCGAAAAGATCGCTAGGGTGAAAATGGCGCACGGCGCTGCCTTAGAAATGATATCCAGCTTACATAAAGTTGAAAAGATTGTTACACCAGGCTCAGTAGGGCGTTATGGGTCGCATGTTGAGAAATATCTGCTTAGCCGCCTCAAAGTAGCATCTTCTGACCCGCATCTTCCGATATAGACCGGCGTTAATGACTTCATGAAAATTGCCATTGTACAATTCAACCCGATCGTGGGCGACATGGCCGGAAATGCCCGGCGCATAGTCGAGATAGCAGAAGAAGCGTCCGCCCGGGGCGCTGATCTCGCTATTTTCCCCGAATTGTGCATTGTAGGGTATTCGCATCACGATTTGTTGGACAATGACTATGTCATCTCCAGCATTGAAATCGCCATAAAATGGATCCACGAGCGGGTACCAAGCGGTATGGCCCTCGTGGTTGGGACCGTTCGTCGGAATCCATCGCGACTCGGGAAGAAGTTGTTCAATTCTGCAGCGTTTCTGCAAGCAGATCGACCTGCCCAGTACGTGGATAAGATGCTTTTGCCAACGTACGATTTGTACGACGAGTACCGATACTTTGAACCCGCGAAATCGCAGACGCCCATCACGTTTAAAGGCTTAAAACTGGGCATCCACATTTGCGAAGACATGTGGAATCTAGAAAAATATGCGAGCTATCTCTTATACGAGAGAAACCCCCTTTCAGAGCTCATCGAGAAAGGCGCTCAACTATTGATCAATCTTTCGGCATCCCCTTTTTCACACGGACGCCACCGTCTTCGAACGGAGCTCATCCAGGACATTTGTGCCCAACACCACCTTCCGTTTGTTATGTCAAATCAGGTCGGCGCCAATACGGAGATGATTTTTGATGGGGATAGCCGCGTGCACGCAGCCAATGGAGATTTAATTTGCTTAGCCCCTTCGTTTGAGGAAACGGTTCTGTATTGGGACACCTTCGACCATCGGCCGTGCCCCGTACCCACACACGACAGGATCCAGGACCTTTTTGACGCGCTGGTCTGTGGAATTCGGGAATACGACAAAAAGTCGGGTGTTTTCAACCACCTGTTGATCGGGCTTTCCGGTGGGATAGACTCGGCGGTGACCGCAGCATTGGCGGTGGAAGCCGTTGGTCCCCTTCGTGTTAGCGGCATTACCATGCCGTCTGAATATTCGTCTGAGGGAAGTGTCAGCGATTCCCAATTGCTGGCCCAAAACCTTGGTATTTCATTTCATACCATTCCCATTCAACCAGCCGTTGCGTCATTCAAAGATATGTTGGCTCCTCTCTTTGTTGGGACGACCGACGGTCTAGCCGAGGAAAATATCCAAGCTAGAACTCGCGGGCTCGCGCTCATGGCTGTTTCGAATAAATTTGGCCACCTCGTGTTGACCACAGGAAATAAGAGCGAAATGGCCATGGGCTATGCCACCCTGTACGGAGACATGGCTGGAGGTCTCGGCGTTCTGTCTGATGTATTTAAAATTGACGTTTACCTGTTGGCTGAATACATCAATCATAGGGCCGGACGGCCGGTCATCCCGATATCGACCATTCAAAAACCGCCTTCTGCCGAACTTAGACCCGATCAGTTGGATCAAGACTCGCTCCCGCCCTACCCTATCTTAGACGAAATTCTGAGACTCTATATTGAGGAGCGCCTGGACTTCCACGCGATTTGCGACCAATTGGGCCACTCCGAGGCTTTTGTCCGTGATATTCTTTCTGCTGTGGATCGAAACGAATTCAAGCGTAAACAGGCAGCCCCCGGGCTTCGGGTCAGTAAAAAAGCGTTTGGTACGGGCCGGCGCATGCCAATCGTTATGAAATATGACCGCGAATCGCTCGAATTGTTGAAACTAGAACTGAGTGTAGAGGCCAACGCATGATTGACTACGTATCGGGAAAACTGGCCTACAAGAAGCCGACGGAAGCCGTAATTGACGTGGGTGGAATTGGGTACAAGGTGCTCATCCCAACGTCTACTTTCGAGCAACTTCCGGCCAAAGGAGGGGCGGTAACCTTAGTTACCCATCATCACGTCCGAGAGGATGCCATAACCTTATTTGGGTTCGCGACGGACGAAGAACGAACCGTTTTCAACATGATGCTGGCCGTTTCGGGCGTGGGCCCTAAACTGGCATTAGCCGCTCTTTCGGCCATGCGCCCCTCGGAGATTCGTTCTCGCATCCTGGAAGGAGATAGTGCCATGCTCACGCGCATTCCAGGTGTTGGTCGCAAAACGGCTGAAAGAATCATTATTGAACTGCGCGATCGTTTCGAAAAAACGGCTTGGGGCGATTCCCATATGGGATCGACAGACAAATCGGCTGAAGGCTCCTTCCGAATGGACGCCATGGCCGCACTGGAAGCCTTAGGATTGTCTCGCTCTGCTGCTGAAAAAGCGGTCATTACGGTCCTAAGACAGAATCCGGAAATCACCAGCGCCGAGGCTTTAATCAGGCTAGCGCTCCGATCCTAAATCACGCCTGTGTTCAGGTCCTAAATCACGCCTGTGTTCAGGTCCTAAATCACGCTAGCTCCCAGCCGCCGCTTCTACCGTCTCAAACCCTTGTCCTTTATTCAAAACCAAGGTTTGGGTCGGGAATGCGAATTCGATTTCTCTTTCTTCAAACTCGCGATGGATTTGAAGATTGATGGCTTGTTGAATATCCATCATGACGGCGTATTCCGGCACCAAAGTGTAGAAAACTACTTCGTAATTGATTGAATAGGCGGCAAACGTTTTCAGATGGCTTCGATCAAAGCGGATGTTTTCTTGGGCTTCTACGGCCGCCTTTAGAATTTCTGGAATCTCTTTCAGCTTTTCGTGCGGAGTGTCGTAGGTAACTCCAATCGTGAACAACACGCGTCGCTCGTTCATTCTTTTGTAGTTCCGTACGCGGCTGCTCAGCAAATCGTTGTTTGAAAAGATGATAAGCTCTCCCGTCAGACTCCGAACCCGGGTGGTTTTAATTCCAATATGTTCAACGGTGCCTGAAAATTCGCCGACCACTAGAAACTCCCCAATCGAAAATGGCTGGTCTGCTATAATGGAGACGTAAGCCAAGATATCGGACAAGACGTTTTGAAGGGCCAACGCAATGGCAATACCGCCTATTCCAAGACCCGCCACCAAAGCGGTAATATCAATACCAAAATTGTCCAGCATTACTAGGAAGACAATCACCCAAAGAATAAACGTAAACGCCAATCCCAAGGCGCCAGCCGCAGTGACCTTCGTATTTTGGTCCTCATTGGACGCCAAATACCAACTGACAACCATTTTTATCAGGCCGCTGCCGGACAGACCAAACTGAATCACAAATCCAATCGAAACAAAGTGATTCAGATAGGGAATCTCTGGAGTTTCGACAGCGAAAAACTTGACCGCGAGATAAAAAGAGACCAGGACGAAAAAGTAATACCGCAACCCGTGCAGCAATTCGGCAAAAATGTCATCGACACGGTTGTCGGTCTTTTCGGCTAATGCAGAAAGCCGGGTAAAGACCACTTTTTTGATCAGCAGAAAGATGGCCGACAGCAAAAATGTGATCCCGATTAACTTGAGCCACGCCAATATGGTTATGTCTAATAATTCAATGTCAAGGAATGTCGGATTCATGCGGCAACGTTGGAATGGGGGTCTTAAAACAACCGTCTTTTCAAAAAGCACTACCAGCGACTTCTACTCCAGAACGGTGTTTCAGTTTGCCCCGTGAAGCTAATAATTCTGCATTCAAAATAGCACCGCCTGCGGCTCCTCGAACGGTGTTATGGACCAAACACACGAATTTTACATCTAGGATGGGACACGCCCTAACGCGTCCAATACTGACGGTCATTCCGCCCCCAAGATTCACATGGCGCCGTGGCTGTGGATAGGTTGGGTCGTCAAACAATTCTAACGCGCGGGCTGGAGAGCTTGGCAATTTGGAAACTTCCTTGGGGGTTGAAAAATGAGTAATCGCTCGTATGGCCGACTGTACCGACGTATTGGGTGTCTTGAACTTAAGCGAAACGGCGGCTAAATGACCATCAATCACGGGCACACGGGTGCATTGTGCGCTCACCCGAAAGGACGCTGGCTGCACGCAATTGCCCGTGAGGAGGCCCAGCATTTTGAGCGGCTCAGACTCCACTTTCTCTTCCTCACCAGAAATAAAAGGAACGACATTGGCCACCGCGTCTAACGATGCCACGCCGGGATACCCGGCACCCGATAGGGCTTGCATCGTCGTAACGTGTACCAATTCCAGTCCAAAAGCATCGTGCAGTGGCTTCAAAGCCATGGTAATGCCCACACTCGCGCAGTTTGGGTTGGTTACAATAAAACCTTCACTGCCCCAATCTTGAGTCTCGATTAGCTGCAAGTGATCCGGGTTTACTTCAGGAATGAGAAGAGGCACCTCTGGGTTCATCCGGAAATTGCGCGCATTCGATATAACGGGGTACCCTGCACGGGCATATGCCTCTTCCAACTGCCCAGCAACGGACGAATCGAGCCCTGAAAACACGAAATCGCAGTCTAAAAGGGCCTCATGGGCGTTTTGGACCTCAATTTTGGCCACGTTCGCAGGCAGGGCGCTGTCTTCAAGCCAATGAACAACTTCCCCATACGGCCGGCCAGCCGACCTTTCGGAGGCGGCCAGAGCGCTCACTTCAAACCACGGGTGGTCCGCCAAGAGGGCAATAAACTTTTGACCCACGGCGCCGGTAGCCCCTAAAATTCCTACTCTAAGTTTCATTTTTGCAATCCGTTAAGGCGTGCATCGATGTTCGATGCAATGGGAATCGTATGGGTAGCATGGGCCAGTTGTCGGCGGGAATCGCGCTCAATCCTACCAGGTAACAATCGAGGTAAAATGAGGGTGCCGTCGCCCTGAGGAAACCGCGTCGAACGAACGTGAACCGGAATACAGGCCTCCAAAACGGGCAAGAATGCCTCTGCATGCATCCCAAGGGCGCTTGATTCATTCCAGGAGGATGCATCCTCCAAAAGCAAAAACAAGAACTTCCCAGCACCTTTTACTTTATTGGGATCGGCCGTGTACAAACCGTCGACATCGGTCCATCGATCAAACTTAGCCGCTTCAACTCCTTCGGCAAAAAGAGATGCCGAATAGTCGCTTCCCCCCCGACCAAGGATGGTGGTATTTCCCTCTTCGTCCGAAGCTATAAATCCGGTCACAATGGGTAGTACAAAACGGGACAGGTCAGAAAACCACAGGGAAATTCGCTGCTTGGTCAGGTCTCTATCTACTACACTATTTTTCGTGACAATCAGGCGTCTAGCGTCAACTGCTTGTGCCACAATACCTTCCTGCGTTAATAGCGCAGCCACGAGCGGAGCAGAGAGTAGTTCTCCG
>CALEEY010000118.1 GCA_937877085.1 uncultured Bacteroidota bacterium | reverse complement strand
GCTAATTCCGTGCTCGTCTGCCAATTTTTTGGCCAATGGCGACGCTTTAACTCGGCCATCTGAATCTAACGTTGAAACAGGAACGGGAGCAGGCGCTGCCACGGGGGCTGCGGAAACAGGCGTAGAGGGACTTGGCGCTGCAGCAGGCGCCGATTGAGCGGGTGCTGAACTCGGGGCCGCGGCCGGAGCGGCGGGAGCAGGAGCGGCGGGAGCACCACCTGATTTAGCCCCTCCTTTGCTATACGCAGCCAAAATAGCGGAGATATCTTCGCCCTCCTTACCCAATACGGCAATGAGTGCACCAATCGGAACCGAGTCTCCAGCTTCAATAACTCGTTTTAGCAAGACACCGTCGTCATATACTTCAAGATCCATGGTAGCCTTGTCAGTTTCGACTTGGGCAACCACATCGCCAGCAGATATTTTATCTCCTTCCTCTTTGAGCCATGCCGCAAGGACTCCTTCGTCCATGGTGTCGCTCATTTTGGGCATTTCGACTGGGATAGCCATTTCTTTCGATCCTTTTTGGGTTTCTCTAAAGCGGTTTAAATCTCCGCTTGCAAACGCTCCCTTTCAGGAAGTGCGTTCCAAGCGGCTAGGTCTTACTGTACGTACATGACTCGTTTACACGCATCATAGGCATCTTTGGCCTGAGGCATGTAGTACTCAATCAAGTTTTTCGCGTACGGCGCCGGCACGTCTTTCGATGTAATTCGAATAATTGGGGCGTCCAAATAGTCAAAAGCTTTCTCTTGAATTTGATACGCGATTTCAGACGAGATGCTAGCAAACGGATTACTTTCGTCAATGATTACGCATCTATTGGTCTTTTTGATGGACTCAACTACCGTATCAATATCAAAAGGTCGAATGGTACGAGGATCGATAACTTCAGCGCTATAACCCTCAAGTGCCAACTGATCCGCCACGTCCATGGCAATCCAATAGCTCTTGGAATGAGCCACTATGGTGACGTCCGTGCCCTGGCGAGCTACTCTAGCCTTTCCGATGGGAATCAAGTAATCTTTTTCATCCGAAACCTC
Organism: uncultured Bacteroidota bacterium; assembly: GCA_937877085.1. Classification (GTDB taxonomy): domain Bacteria; phylum Bacteroidota; class Rhodothermia; order Rhodothermales; family UBA10348; genus UBA10348. The sequence goes on along the minus strand of CALEEY010000118.1, from coordinate 14,685 downwards.
GCCTTTCCAGCCAAACATAACTTCGCTTTCCAGGAAAATAACAGGGTTATTGTCCCTAATAGCCGATTTTAGCAATCCCTTCGCATCGTCTGGGTTGGAAGGAGCAATAACCTTCAAGCCTGGAATCGTTGCATAAATGGATTCGGTCGACGTGTTGTGCGTAGCTGCCAATTGCCCAGCCGCGCCGTTCGCACCCCTAAATACGATAGGAATATTGAACTGACCACCCGACATATACCGGATTTTCGCTGCATTATTGATCAGCTGATCGATAGCGACAAACGAAAAGTTGAAAGTCATGAACTCGATGATGGGACGAAGTCCAGCCATCGCTGCGCCAACGCCTAACCCGCAAAAACCGTTTTCGGAGATGGGGGTGTCGATAATTCTTTTGGGGCCAAACTGCTCCAACATGCCTTCGCTAACTTTATAGGCGCCATTGTATTCGGCGACCTCTTCTCCCATCAGAAATACGCGCGAATCGCGTTCCATTTCTTCGGTCATTGCGGCTCTAAGCGCCTCTCTGTACTGCAAAATTGCCATAACGATGAGTAGTGTCTAACTGAATTTAATAGATGGTAATAGCTGGTAATCAGGCCAAATAGGGGTAGTTGGACTCATCGTAGATATTTTCATATATCTCGCTGAGATCTGGCACTGGGCTATTTTCTGCAAAGTCGACCGAAGCTTTTACTTCGTCCTTTACATCGTCGTCAATGGCATCGAGCGCTTTGACGCTGGTCATTTTGTTGTCCAGGATGTATGCTTTCAGACGGATAATGGGGTCCTCGTTCTTTTTCGATTCGAGTTCCTCTTTTGTCCGGTACTTTTGCGGATCTGACATGGAGTGACCACGATACCGGTAGGTCCGTATTTCAAGCATCGACGGCTTGTTCTCGCGTGCCAATGCCACGTGATCTTGCATGGCCTTGCAAACGGAAAACACATCCATCCCATCTACCAATGCGGCCTTCATTTTATATCCGACGGCATGATGGGTGAATTCAGGTTCTGCAAAAGCTCGGTCAACCGCCGTACCCATAGCATAATGGTTGTTTTCGACCACTAAGATGGATGGTAATTCATACAAGGAGGCCAAGTTGGCCGCTTCATGGATCGATCCCTGACCGGCAGCGCCATCACCATAAAATGCAATGGAAACGCCTCCGTCTTCTTTGTATTTGTGGGCGAAGGCAATTCCCACACCTACAGGAACGTGCGCTCCGACAATGCCGTGACCGCCAAACAGCCCCTTTTCCTTCGAAAAGAAGTGCATTGATCCTCCTTTTCCTCTGGAACAGCCGCCTACCTTACCAAACATCTCGGCCATGCACTCATTTGCCGACATACCTAGGGCCAAACCGTGGCCGTGGTCACGATACGCGGTGATAATCGAGTCGAGGCCTATTTTGATAGCTGTAGCCGTGCCGGTGGAAATGGCTTCCTGTCCTATATAAAGGTGCAGAAAGCCCGCGATTTTTTGTTTACCGTACATCTGAGCTGCACGTTCTTCAAATCTGCGCTGCAGCAACATATTTCGATACATCGAAAGCACATCATCCACCGAGAGTCCCAAATCCTTATGCGTATAAGCGCCGGCTGGGTAGGTGTCGAACGTCACATTGAGTTCAAGAGACGTTGGAAATGAGTTTTCGGAGACTACTTTCTTTGCTCTGGATCTTGGAGCCACCTTTTTGGGTGTAGTTGATGCCGTTTTTGAAGACGCGGTAGGCGCTTTACTAGTCTGTTTGGCCATGATATGCGAGTTTATCGGTGCTCGGGAATTTTAAAAGCTTTGAATAATACGACATATTTTTACCAATTGTATTATCATTAACCATATCTTTATCTACTTGACATTACATGTAATGACAAGTAGGCCAAAATTGATGTGGAACGCTCGTCATTCATGTTCGTTTAGAGACGATCTTTCTACACAAGGGACCCTTTCGATGGATAGTGTAACAAATTGGCTTTTTGATTTACCAACATGATAGAAAAGGCAAAGAGCCCAATTGAAGAATCCATAGTGGAGCCCGACCTCGACGCGTTACTGGCGGGCGATGAAAAGGCTTTTGAGCTTCTGGTAAATCAGGAGAGCCCGCGTCTTTTTCGGATCGTTTTTCGAATTGTCGGAGATGAGGAAGAGGCTAAAAACATCCTTCAAGAGACGTTTTTACAGGCTTTTCAGCGCATTCAGACGTTTAGACGAGAGTCGAAGTTTACAACATGGTTGTATGCGATTGGCATTAACCTGGCTCGAGGTTCACTTCGTAAATCAAAACGGATGACCTCGCTCGATGACTCAGATGTCGAACGGCTTCAGCCGTCTTTTTCGAAAGGGATGTTCGTTGAATCGCCGGAAAGTTGGGATCCGCTGAGACTGGCCGAACAGTCGGACCGTCATGAACTATTGCATCGTGCAATAGACAATTTACCAGAAGACTACAAAGCGATTGTCATACTTCGAGATATTGAAGAGCATTCCACTGAAGAGGTCGCAAAAATGTTAGACATTTCAGGCGGGGCGGTTCGGGTTCGACTACACCGAGCGCGGGTAGCACTCCGGGCCATGCTGAATCCTCATTTTCAATACCAACGCCAGACAGCCGAGTAACGAAATGAAAGCAGTAATTATCGTTAAGACCCTCCTAGGTATGGCGCCAAATTGCAAAAAAGTGACTTCTTTTTTGGCAGAATACGTCGAAGGGACGCTTCCTGAGAAAGTAGCTAAGCAATTTGAACAACACATCGGGATGTGCAAGTGTTGTGGCCCTTATTTCGATCAGTATCGAGCCACCATCAATTTGATAAAGGAAGGACAGGAAGTCAAAATACCGGATGAGTTGGTTGAACATACCATGACTTTTCTGCGTAATAACGCCAACTTCTCCCGATAATCCCAAACGCCTTCGCGAGAAGCCCAACCACATCGCGGTAAGTGTACCGACATCGCGGTAAGCTCAACGACCTTAAGGGTAACCTCTACGAACCCAGAAACTCAACGAAATCGTCCCGGATGCAGAAACAGCACCCAATCGTCATCATACCTACGTTCAATGAAGCGGAAAATATTGGCTCAGTCATTGGGCAGGTACTAAGCCTACCTTTATCGTTTCGCGTTTTGGTTGTAGACGATTCCAGCCCCGACGGAACGGGAGATCTTGTAGAAGCGCTTAAGACCGAACATCCAGAACGGATCCACCTGCTGCGACGCGCAGGGAAACTGGGACTAGGAACAGCCTATATCTTGGGTTTTCAATACGCACTAGAGCATGGATATGAGCTTATCTGCGAGATGGATGCGGATATGTCCCACAACCCTGCCGATTTAGAGCGTATTGTGGCACCCGTAATTAGTGGAGAGGCCGACTTGGCTATCGGCTCCCGGTACGTTAACGGCGTCAGGATTATCAACTGGCCGTTGTCCCGTTTAATGCTCTCTTACAGCGCGGGAATGTATACGCGCGCCATTACCGGTATTCGTATTCAAGACGTCACCGCAGGATTCAAATGCTTTCACCGAAGGGTTTTGGAAGCGATTGACTTAAACGCCGTACGCTCGAATGGCTATTCTTTTCAAATTGAACTGAATTTCAAAGCCTGGAAAAAAGGGTTTACGTTGGTCGAAGTCCCCATCATTTTTACTGAAAGAACCGAAGGAAGATCAAAAATGAGCAAAGCTATCGTTCGAGAAGCTGCTTGGAAGGTCTGGGAGCTCCGTATTCGTTCTATTTTCGGACGACTATAGTGCCTTCCCCTACAATATCTGTAGTCCATAAATCATTATTTTAGACCTACTCGGGCAACTGTCCCTAAGAATCATATTTATTCCTAACGATTGCTATGTATAAGAATCTCTCGACCCCTTCGAAAGGTGAAAACATTAAAATGGCCGCCGGCAAACTTCACGTGCCGAACAATCCCATTATTCCTTTTATCGAAGGCGATGGCATAGGCCCCGACATTTGGGCAGCCGCCCAATTCGTATTTGACCAAGCGGTAGAAAAAGCTTACAAAGGTTCGAGAAAGATTGAATGGTTTGAGGTTTACGCTGGCGAAAAAGCATACGATAAGTTCGGCGAATGGCTGCCAGAGGATACCCTCTCGGCCATCAGCAATCATCTTGTTTCAATAAAGGGCCCCCTGACCACTCCTGTTGGCGGTGGGATTCGGTCGCTCAACGTGGCTTTACGCCAAAAATTGGACCTTTACGCTTGTGTGCGTCCGGTTCGGTATTTCGACGGGGTCCCCTCCCCAGTTAAACATCCCGAATTGATTGATATGATCATTTTTCGGGAGAATGCAGAGGACATTTACGCCGGAATCGAATTTCAAGCGGGAACTGACGACGCCAAGAAGTTTGGAGAATTGCTGAAAGCCACCTTCCCTGGCCACTACGCAAAAGTCCGCTTCCCAGAAACGACTGGTTACGGCATCAAGCCAATTTCTTCAGAAGGCACCAAACGACTCGTTCGCGCTGCCATTCAGTTCGCGATTGATCAGGGAAAAGAAAGCGTCACGATCGTACACAAAGGCAATATCATGAAATACACCGAAGGTGCATTTCGTGACTGGGCCTATGAATTGGCTTGCGAAGAATTTGGCGGAGTCGTGATTGGAGAAGGACCGTGGTGCAAGCTACCGAATGGCATTGTCATCAAAGATGTTATTGCCGATGCTTTCCTCCAGCAGATCCTTACAAGGCCTTCGGAATACGGTGTCATTGCCACCATGAACCTAAATGGCGATTACATTTCAGATGCACTAGCGGCCCAGGTGGGCGGCATTGGAATCGCTCCGGGAGCTAATATCAACTACGATACCGGTCTCTCGATTTTCGAGGCGACGCACGGAACGGCTCCAAAATATGCGGGACTAGACAAAGTGAACCCCGGTTCGGTCATTCTTTCGGGTGAAATGATGTTCCGATACATGGGCTGGAACGAGGCCGCCGATCTAATTATCTCATCTCTCGACAAAACGATTGGCCAAAAAAGAGTCACCTACGACTTTGAACGGCAGATGGAAGGCGCTACGCTATTAAAGTGCAGCGAGTTCGGGAGCGCCATGGTCGAGAATATGTAGTCAAAGGCCCGTGGACGGCCGAGGCCGTCCACGGGCGCTATTGTCAGAGCTTGTTTGCTAGCACCTTTTTTATCCGTGGTTTTTGACGATCTGTTCAAACAAATCATCAAAATGATTCACGTGTTGGCCCCACTCCAAATGGGCGGATATACTTTTTAAGGTGCTTACCGGCAGCGGGCGTTCTTCCCCTTTCAATATTCTCGTCATAATCTGAAAGAGTTCGTCGTCGTCCTGATATAAGATCGGCGCATGCAGAAGCGGTGCGTGCAGGGACTCCGGAATGAGCTCGGGATAGGAAAGCCGGTTGGGCAGCAACGGATGGCAGCCGCAATAAATGGCCTCTAGCATGGAGATCCCAAAGAAATCGTGCAAGGAAGTCGAAATAACAATATCTGCTCGGTGCAGTATGCTGCTATATTCCTTGAAATCCTCGGCATAGCCGTAGTGCAGGATGCGTTCGGCGTAGCGCTCAAACGCTTTTTCGAACTCCGGCGGAAGCTCTTCAAAATGTTCGCCCGCCAAAATCAGGCGAAACTTGTGACCGGAATCGTCCAACCGATTCATCAAACGGAAAAACGCCGCCGGGTTTTTGTCGTATTCCCAACGCTGGTTCCACAGCACAATGGGCGGCTTCATTCCCGGACCCCATCCGTGCCCCTCATATGCCGAGGCATATTTATCGTGCCCTTGTAGGTCGAGCCCAAGGTGCATAACCGAGCTTTTCTGACGAATTTGCTGGGCCGTATGGAGGTGGGTATAGTCCGGAAACAGGCGCAAAAGGCGAGGAAGTGCCTCGACAAACTGATCGTAATGAAATTGAGAGTTGAACAGAATGTGGTCTGCGGCCAAACACGATACGTAATTAATGTATCCGTACGTGTGATCTCTGGCCTTGCCCTCTGGCAGCGGATAGGTCAACTGGTTTTCATGCATGTACATGATAACCGGGACTCCTTGTAATTCGGTCCTTGTAAGCGCCAAAAAAGCAGGCAAATTGACCATGCTCGAGGCGAAAATGAGGTCTGGCTTCCCCCCTTTCGAGTAGAGTTCTTGCACTTTGAGCGCCATGGTTACTGCCCCACCATGCATCCGCCACTTCCAAAACCGAGCAGACATGGTCACTATATCGACTTTATGACGGGTATGAGAAACCAAGCCGTCCAAAAATGCGCGATGTGAGCCGCCATACCAGGGTTCTAATGCAAGTATTCGCATAGATTTAAGCCAATATCTTTTTGATTTAAGCCAACATCTTTCTGACTTAAGCCAATATCTTTTTGATTTAAGCCAACATCTTTTTGATTTAAGCCAACATCTTTTTGATTTAAGACAGGCGTTCGCGCAATTCGGCCTCTTCTTCATCCCCTGCAGGGCGCACAATAGAGACGCCGCGTACTTGAAGGTAATCGCGCAAGGTGTCGTCGAGTACTTCTTCTGCGGTTACTAATTCCTCGTCTCCGGGAGCCAACGTAATGGTTCGCGTAGCCATTGCGATCGTCACCAAGCTCGGGTTGGTGTTTTTGATCAACATGCCTTTTCGCTTTCTTATGGTCATAACATATCGTACAGTTTATCGGGCGCGGCTTGAGTAAGACTGGCTTTATGCGAGTATACAACTTTCGCGTTTCATTCACCTTTCCTGAAGCCTCTGATTAGCGAAGTAAAGTCGCTTTTCATCGGATTCTTATGAAAGTCTCTTTTAGGTGGGAGTCGCTATTGAATGACATTTTCCCACAACATTGCCATCACTGTCGCCTACAGCCCCCAAGTAACCGTTTTTTGTGCGATAGCTGCTTGGATCAGCTAGATCAATGCGTTATACCACCGTCTGAATTACCCGGATGGACTCCAAAAGGGCGTCCAGTTTGGGGCAAGTGGTATTACCGTCAGGATTCTCCTATTCGAACGCTTCATCGGTTGCTTAAATACGAAGGGATAGACGAGGTTGGACGGTTTTTAGGAGATCATTTCCTACAGCTTGCAGGAGATATTCATTGGTGCACCGCCATACCGTCCCATCGAACCAAAATTTTGGAGAGAGGCTTCCTGCACACGCTACCGATTGCCGAAGCTTTTTCAGCGGCTAATCAGCTTCACATGGTATGCGATTGTATCGTGCGTCCATCCCTTACCATTTCTCAAAGTGGCCTAACGCGAGAGTTAAGAATTTCCAATACACAGAGCGCTTTCAAGGTGACATCATCAGTAGAAAATAAACACCTCTTGCTGGTAGATGACGTCATGACAACGGGCGCTACGTTGGATGCCGCCGCCGAAGTGCTCGAACAATCGGGCGCGAGGGTCACGCTGGCTGTCGCGGCATTCCGCCGGGAGTCTTTCTTTCAGCACCCCCTGTTGGGCCTTCCTAACGAAATGATTCAACATTAATCTGGAACTGACAGGCATCGGCCTCAGCCCGCTCATTGGTGGCCACAATTACAATCTTTCCAGCTTTTGCAGAACTCTCCATTACCGCATGCACCATGGCTGCCCCAACCGCATCGAGCGTAGCTGTGGGTTCATCCAGGATTAAAACTGGTGGATCTGATAAAAGCGCGGTCGCCAAACGAACCCTCTGAAGCATTCCAGATGAAAAAGTCCGCACGAGATCGTCGGCACGGTCCAGGAGCTGAACACGCTCAAGAACTGAGTCAATGCGATCTTTGAAATCCGGCAAACGCCTAGCTTTGGCCAAAAACTCTAGATTTTCTCGGGGGGACAATCCATCGTACACATTCAAATAGGGCGCAACTAAACCGCAAGACAGTGGCCGCATTTCTGAATCGATTTCCACTCCATCCAGCCAAAGTTGAACGTGCCCCTTAACCGGCAGCAGGAGTCCGGCCAGGATTCGAACCAAAGTCGACTTTCCCGACCCATTCGACCCAACAATAGCTGTGGTCGTTCCGCCCAATAATTCTAAATCCATCTTTCGGAACAGCAGTCTCCGTCCGAATCGATGGCCAAGGTTTTGCGTTTTGATGGTGTGCATAGTTGAAAATAACGCTGCCGAGAGGGATTGCCTAGATCTTACCCTTTTCTCGCTCCTGATTCATGTTAGCTGGTCCAATTCAAATAAGGCAGCACTAGCGGACCTTTGACAAGGGGGCGTCTATCTCTACCCGCTTACAACTGACGGGAGTGGCGCCACGCCAACGTTTTTGGGAGGAGTTTAGGTAAACTTTATACGCGCTTGTTAAGTACCCTATAAAGCAACCGAACCATCCCTCCCACGTGAGTACTCCCTTCCAAGATTCTTTACTGTACGGCCACGATGCGACGGAGCGCATCGTGGCCGTACAAGCGATGACCGATCATCCCTCTCGCAACGGGCACGTACACGTATACCAACGAAGTGAGGACTCCCAGTCCGTATCAATTTCTGAAGTCCCGTTCTACCCTTTCCTCTTTCTATCGAAAATTGAGCTTCTTGGGGGGTTTTCGAGGACGAAATATCGGTTTCAAGCCTTAAAAGGTGATCTTTATTACCGTTTTTTAGTCGTGTTTTCCAATTGGGGAGAATATTGGGATGCCCAAAGGCATATTGATAGAAAAGCATCAAAAATGGGAGAGTCGTCTCCTGCCTATACGGTCAGTTCTCCTAGTCAACAGTATTTGATGCAAAGTGGCCGAACGTGCTTCAAAGGAATGCAATTCGATGAACTGCATCGACTCCAGCTCGATATTGAATGCATCTCTGAACTGGATTTCCCCAATGCCGACCGAGCGGCCGATCGCATTATTCTGATTGCCCTGTCGGACAACCGGGGATGGAGGAGGGTTCTGGGAGCACCGGATTGGACGGAGGAACGGCTGCTCCGAGCAATGGTGGACAGCATACAGGAACTGAATCCCGATGTGATAGAGGGGCACAATATTTTCCGATTTGACTTCCCCTATATCCTTCGAAGATGCTCCCTACACGGTGTTGTGTGTGCCCTTGGGAGGGATCGCAGCGAGCCCAGGACTTTTGCCACCTCCACCCGTTTTGCCGAACGCTCGCTCGATTTTACGGCCCTTGAAATCGCTGGACGCCACGTGATAGACACGTTTTTCCAGGTCATGACGTACGACGTTGTAAAGAGGGACTTACCAGGGTATGGCCTGAAAGAGGTCTCTAAATATTTCGGGTTTGCTCCCGCCGACCGGACATACATTGACGGGTCCCAAATAACCCAGCTGTGGAAATCCGATCCGGACCTCGTTATTCGCTACGCTTTAGACGATGTAATTGAGACAGAAAGGCTGGCTCGGCACTTATCCGAGTCCACTTTCTATCTCACGCAAATGCTCCCGATGGAGTATGGACAAGTCTCCAGAGTGGGCCCGGCATCTAAAATTGAATCCCTTTTTGTTCGCGAATACTTACGTAAGAAGCATTCCTTACCGCGCGCTGAATGGGGTGCGCAAACGCAAGGAGGCTATACCGACATCTTTTTTACTGGCGTCATTGGCCCCATCGTATACGCCGACGTAGAAAGCTTGTATCCGTCCATCATGCTCAACTATGATGTAAAACCGAGCCAGGATGCCCTTGTGTTGTTTCCGAAACTATTGAAAAAGCTGACGGAATTGAGGCTCGCAGCCAAGGCTGAAATGAAGCAAGCCACTTCTAGCGAGTTAAAAAGCGCTCTCGACGCCCGCCAAAACTCCTACAAGGTGATTATCAACAGTTTTTACGGTTTTCTAGGTTTTTCTCAAGCGTTGTTCAACGACTTTTCGGAGGCGGATCGGGTGGCCATAACCGGGCAGAACCTGCTGCTGTCCATCATAGGAAAAATCCAGGAACGATCGGGCAAAGTTTTGGAAGTGGACACCGATGGCGTGCTGTTTGTGCCTCCTGAAAGTATTGGCGGAGAAGCGCAAGAACTGGATTTTATAGCCGAATTGAATCGAGAAATGCCGGAAGGTATTCGCATCGGATACGATGGCAGATATCGGCAAATGTTATCCTACAAGAAAAAGAACTATGCTTTGGAGCCCTACGAGGGTCCCATAAAGCTCAAAGGTTCTTCGTTGGTATCCAGGTCCATTGAGCCGTTCGGCCGGCGTTTTGTCCGTCGGGCAATTTCTATGTTACTTGACCATGACATTGCAGGCCTGCACACGGCTTACCTCCACACCCGAAACCATATCATCCAACACCACTGGAAAGATGTATCGGATTTTGCAAGAACGGAAACGCTCAAAGATTCCCTCAAAAAGTATGAGCGGGACGTGTCGGAAGGAAAGCGTACCCGCAGTGCGCCTTATGAATTGGCTTTGACCCGACAACAAACTACTTTACAACCCATTCGAAAAGGAGATCGAGTCAGCTATTATATCTCGGGATCTGCCGATTCCGGCCCTGCTTTCGAATCGGCTCGCCTTGCGGAAGAATGGGATAGTAATCGCCCGGACGAAAATACGGCGTATTATCTCCGACGCTTTGACGATGTGTGCTCCAAGTTTGAGACCTTCTTCGAACCACATCATTTTCGTTCGATTTTTTCTAAAGAGGATTTGTTTGGCTTTGATCCCACCCACATTAACGTTCGGAATCAAGAATTTGCCCTCCCCCCATTTTTGGCCGCAACACCTTTCGATGACGATGCCGAAGAATTTTAAATGGCTTGGAGCGGTATGTGTATTGTTGATGTCGGCATGCTCCCCTGGGGTAAACGACTGGAACGTAGCGTTAATTGAGTCAAATTTCTCGATTCCGACACTGGACTTAGCGGCTGTCCCACAAATTCAAACGGTGGTCGATCGTGAAGAGGGGCAATATTTGGGTCACCCGTCAACGGTTCTGTTAGATGACGGTAAAACCATTCTGACTACCTACCCAAAAGGACACGGCCAGGGTGCCATAGTCTATAAAAAAAGCTTGGATGGCGGGATTTCGTGGTCTGAAAGGCTCCCAACTCCAACCTCATGGGAGACATCCCTCGAAGTACCCACTTTATTTCGATTTCCAAAATCGGACGGCTCGAAACGGGTGTTGCTTTTTTCTGGATTGTACCCCATTCGCCTCGCGAAATCCGACGATGACGGGGAAACGTGGACCCAACTCGAATCCATTGGAGCATTTGGGGGCATCGTAGCGATGTCCTCGATGATTCAGCGCCAAGATGGCGCATTGGTAGCGTTTTTTCACGACGATGGGCGCTTCATTCAGCCGGATGGGGCAGCTGGCGTATTTACCGTATACAGGACCATTTCTTTGGACGATGGCGATACCTGGAGCCTCCCAGAGGTGGTAGTGAGCCACGATTCGCTCGACTTATGCGAACCAGGCGCCGTGTGGTCGCCGGATAAGGCGGAATTGGCGTTGCTTCTGCGAGAAAACAGCCGCAGCGCCTTGTCTCAAGTCATTTTTTCGAAGGATGAATCGGCCACGTGGACCGAACCCGTGGCGTTGCCAGCCGAACTCACGGGAGATAGGCATACGGCTCGGTACCTTGAAGATGGTCGTTTGATTGTTGTATTTAGAGATATGGCCCCCGAAAGTCCGACAAAAGGCGATTGGGTGGTCTGGATTGGCACCTTTGCAGACATTAAGAATGGCCTTCCTGGCCAATATCGTCTGCGAATCATGGACAACACCAACGCTTGGGATTCGACCTACCCGGGCGTTGAAATATTACCAGATGGAACCGTTGTTAGCACCACCTACGGACATTGGCAAGAAGGGAGCGAGCCCTATATCGTATCTGTTCATCTCGATATGGAAATGCTTGACCGGTGGTACAAAAAACTCAACTAAAATGAAACGACCATTTTTCTGCCTATTGGCTGTTTTTTCTCTCTTAATGGGATGTGGAAAGGATGTAATGAATTCACCTGACGTACCTATTATCCCAAATCCGAAGCAGGTTGATGCCGGTATTGGAGTTTTCTCGTTTACTCCCAGCACAGCATTTCACATCACTTCAGGTGCGCTTGGTGGAGTCACTGAGCGATTTGCGTCGGAATTGCGACGTTCAACGGGCCTTTTACTCTCTGTTTCAGAAACCGAGGGTGATATAGAGGTGTCGGTAACGCCAGAACTTGGACCTGAATCCTATACGTTGGACATTCGTGTTGACGCGATAACCATCCGAGGTGGCGATGAAGCCGGGGTGTTTTATGCGTTTCAGTCCTTGAGGCAACTCTTACCTCCTGAAATTGAGGTGGCATCGGTAGTGACCAATGTACCTTGGGAGGTTCCATCTGTATCCATTCAAGACGCCCCAAGATTCCCGTACCGCGGTTTACATCTTGATGTTGGAAGGCATTTTTTCGAGGTGGATTTCGTCAAAAAGTACATCGACACGATGGCGCGTTACAAATACAACCGATTTCATTGGCATCTAACGGAGGACCAAGGATGGCGCATTGAAATCAAGAAATATCCGCTGCTGACGGAAATAGCCGCATGGCGGAAGGAAACCATCGTTGGAAAAAATTTCGACCCGTACGTCGGTGACGGCATTCCTCACGGCGGATTTTACACGCAAGACCAAATTCGCGAAGTGGTTCAGTATGCAGCGGACCGTTTCGTAACAGTGATCCCTGAAATCGAAATGCCTGGGCATTCTTCCGCCGTTTTAGCAGCTTACCCCTCGCTAGGCTGCCATCCAGGACCGTTTACGGTACCTACCATTTGGGGAGTCATGGACGAAATCTTGTGCCCTAGCGAAGAGACGTTTACGTTTTTAGAAGATGTCTTGACGGAAGTGATGGCTCTCTTTCCTAGCCAGTATATCCACATCGGAGCTGATGAAGTCCCGAAAATTAGATGGGAGAACAGCGCCCTAGCACAGGCCGTGATCAAGAAAGAAGGTCTCAAAGACGAGCAAGAACTTCAAAGTTGGTTTATTCGCCGAATTGAGACCTTTTTGAACCAAAACGGACGCAGCCTTATCGGTTGGGACGAAATTTTGGAAGGCGGGCTGGCTCCCAACGCGACAGTCATGTCTTGGAGAGGTACTGTTGGCGGAATTGAAGCCGCCCGAGCCGGACACGATGTTATAATGACTCCTACCAAATACGCCTATTTCGATTTTTATCAGGCAGACCCGGGCGGTGAACCATTGGCCATGAATTGGGCCGGTTTTACGATCCCGCTTGACACGGTCTATTCCTTTGAACCCATTCCGGACGAGCTAACCTTAGCAGAATCCAAGCATATTTTAGGCGCACAGGCCAACGTTTGGACCGAGTATATCAGCACACCGGAATACGTGGAATACATGGTGTATCCCCGCGCACTAGCCCTCTCGGAAGTTGTTTGGTCGGCGCGCGAACGAAAGGACTTGGACAGTTTTTACAAGCGCATGATTGGTAATTTGCCTCATTTGGAATCTTTGGGTGTCAATTATCGAATTCCGGAAGCTCGGGACAGTAAACCTGGGCCCATAGCAGCCGCCAACTAATGTTGAGACCCCGCGCGGCGGGCGCCAGGGGCGAAAAAGGGTGCGGCGGGGGGCGAAAGGCCATTACGGGCGAAAGGCCACGGCGGGTCAAAGACCGCGCCAGGGGCGAAAGGCCACGGCGGGGGGAAAGGCCGTCGCGGGGCGAAAGACCGCGGCGGGGACCCTCAAGGTCCTCGTTGCCATCGTCCTATCAGAACGTGTCTACCGATCGATATGCATCGATTACCGCCCGTTCTCCGTCTCTACCGGGCTTTGAGTTGCCATGCTCCATCCCTAGGATACCGGTGTACCCTTTGGAATGAATGTGTTTAAATACATTCCCGAAATTGACTTCCCCAGTGGTGGGTTCTTTACGTCCAGGGTTGTCTCCAATTTGGAAATAGGCAATTTCATCCCAAGCTGCATTGATGTTCGGAATGAGATTCCCTTCGCTAATCTGTTGATGATAGAGATCAAACAAAATTTTGCATGAGGGGCTGTCTACTGCCTTACAAATCTCGAACGCTTGGGCAATTTTGACTAAAAACTGACCCGGATGATCTCTGGGGTTAAGAGGCTCTAAAACCATCACGACGCCGTGGGGCTCGAGTATATCACAGGCACGCTTCAAGGACTCGACCAGATGGGCCGTTTGGTAGCCAATATCAAGCCTTAGATCGACGTGACCAGGGACAACAGTAGCCCAAGTGGCATTCACCCGCTTAGCTACTTCGACAGATTCCCGGATAAAGCCTAAAAATTCCTCTCTAAGGCTCAAATCTCCCGACGTTAAGTTGGGCTTATCCCAATAAATTTCGTGCGCAACAAACACACCCATTTGAATCCCACGACGCGCCATAGTGGCCGCCATGGCCTCTTGAACTTCAACGGGCCTTGTTCTCATGCCGTTGTCTTCAAAGGCCGTAAACCCTTCATCAGCCATAAAATTCAGCTGATCGATTGGGTCTTTACCTGCATGCTCCGCAAACATGCCCAAATGTGGGGCATAATTTAGCTGAAAATGCTCTCCTGCGTCCGCTTTGGCCGTAAATGCGGACGCGCCTACCAAGGCGTGACTACCCAATGGCGCGGCAAACACCGGACTGATTCCCACCGCCGTTGCCCCGACAATGGCACCTGATTTTACGAAGTCTCTTCGCTTCATGCTTTTTCAATGGGGCTTTTACGAAATGCCCGAATAATATTAAATGGTCTTAGATCA
>CALEEY010000117.1 GCA_937877085.1 uncultured Bacteroidota bacterium | reverse complement strand
AGCTCACGAATTATTACTTGATTGAATAGGACTCTCGATGTCCTTTGTATCGGCGGGGTTAAGCGAACCTTAACGAGCATTAGCACAAATAAAAAAAGCTCGGGGGGCTGCTTTCGCAGCCCCCCGAGCTCAGACTTTCCCTAGGCAACCAAGGTCACCGGGACAGGTGCACTACTCGACTTAGTTAATAGTCGTCGTAATGTCACCAGGAGTTGTGCCGTCGGCGACGACCACAACCGTGTTCAGTGCCGTTCCACCACCGTCAAAAGACGTAGCTGTGATGGTCAGGTTGGCGCCAGAAGCCGCCATGTCATAAACACCGTTCAAGTTTTCGTACTGATCGGCTTCAGCTGCGGTACCTGGGTGTAGACCCTGATCGCCGACTGTATAACCAATCTGACCGAAGTCTAGACCAGTCCAGTTAGAAGCGCTTGCGCCTCCACCAAATGCTGATGGTTTCAATTTCCAAGCCTGAGCGTCTGAAACGATGCGGATGCCATCATTAACTAGAGCATCTGCGTTGGCTTTTTTCTGATTTTCAGAGAATGCCTGAATACCGACAACGACGGCCAAGCCGACGATAACGATACCTAGGACAAGTAGAAGTAGTTGCTGCTGACCCATTGGTGAACCTCCTTGGTTGTTTGGTTAAGTCAGAATTGTTTCTGAGAACGCACTTCATTAGGGAATTTCGTTCTGCATCCGGTATCGACGGCCTTTCCCCCGTCTTAAGACAATTGTTTATGAAGTTATCATGAAGCTGCAGGTGGGGTATCTTCTAGATGCTGTTAACGGACGCAACACCTCTCATTTCACCGCGTACAAATTATAAATGTGTTTTTTCAAGCATTAATCGAAATAGGCACCGTCATGGTCGATAAAGAAAAAGTTAGAGTCACACTAGAGGAAATGAAGGTTCGTGGCAGTCACTTAGTAGACAAAGTCAAAGAAGTCATAGAAGAAGGCAATGCCCGAAGACTTCTCATTAGAAAGGATAACCGGACGCTGCTAGAAATTCCTTTGTCTGTTGGTGTGGGCGGGGCGACAGCCGCAATCTTCTTATTGCCGACCTTAGCAGCCGTGGGAGCCCTTGCCGCTTTAGTTTCAGACGTAGACATTGTAATTGAGCGAGAAGAAGCCCACGTTACTGACGTCAAAGCCGAAGAAGTGCCGGATAAAAAGGATTGACTACCCCCTTTTAACGACCAGCGAAAATACAAAGCTCGGGAGCTGCTTTCACAGCCCCCGAGCTTTGTATTTTTCCCCAGTGATCCCAGTAACCCCATTGACCACTCAGGCCTGAGTTACCAAGTTCTCACCATTACTCGACTTAGTTAATAGTCGTCGTAATGTCACCAGGAGTTGTGCCGTCGGCGACGACCACAACCGTGTTCAGTGCCGTTCCACCACCGTCAAAAGACGTAGCTGTGATGGTCAGGTTGGCGCCAGAAGCCGCCATGTCATAAACACCGTTCAAGTTTTCGTACTGATCGGCTTCAGCTGCGGTACCTGGGTGTAGACCCTGATCGCCGACTGTATAACCAATCTGACCGAAGTCTAGACCAGTCCAGTTAGAAGCGCTTGCGCCTCCACCAAATGCTGATGGTTTCAATTTCCAAGCCTGAGCGTCTGAAACGATGCGGATGCCATCATTAACTAGAGCATCTGCGTTGGCTTTTTTCTGATTTTCAGAGAATGCCTGAATACCGACAACGACGGCCAAGCCGACGATAACGATACCTAGGACAAGTAGAAGTAGTTGCTGCTGACCCATTGGTGAACCTCCTTGGTTGTTTGGTTGTTTGGATACTTGGTTTTTGAGCGAACTTCACCCAGAAGCTCGTTTCTACATGCTATATCGACGGGGTTATTTGCCACTTAAATATTTTTTTAAGCCTATTTTAAAAAAAGATCATGGTTGGTTTTTAAGCTCTTTCGGGCTAATTAGTCCACATTATTAATGACACAGTCCCGTCTTTTCGACAAATTATATTTCTTTTTTACCCGTGTCATACCTTCCAACACGGCTATTTGAATTGGTACGGCCACTATGAATACAAACGGACAAGAAAGAAGCAAAACTAGTGAAGGGTCACCCCTTCCTGTAGTGTTTAGCGATGTACTATCGGCTGCCGAACGGTTGGCTGGCAAAGCGCACCAAACCCAAATCATTACGTCGCAGTCTGTAGACCTAGCTAGTGGTGCTTCGGTATTCATGAAGCCTGAAAATTTTCAGCGAACCGGAGCTTTCAAGTTTCGAGGGGCCTATAACGCCATGAGCCGCCTCTCCCCTAGCGAGCAGGCAGCCGGCGTGTTGACCTATTCGTCAGGCAATCATGCACAAGCCATTGCTTTGTCTGGGCGTTTATTGGGCATTCGCACCACTATTATTATGCCCAGCGATGCCCCAACGGTCAAGAAAAAGGCAACCGAAGCCTACGGAGCCGAGATCATATCATACGATAAGTTCACTACGTCTCGGGAAGAATTGGCAACTCAAGTTGCGTCGGAACGATTGCTGACCCTTATTCCGCCCTACGACCATCCGCATGTTGTTGCGGGCCAGGGCACGGCCGGACTAGAACTGATGCAGGGTATCTCCAAATTAGACTTCCTTTTTGTCCCCTGTGGCGGGGGAGGGCTGTTATCCGGTTGCGCCATTGCTGCCAAGGCATTACAACCATCGTGTCACGTAGTGGGAGTTGAACCTGCCACGGCAGACGATGCTACGAGATCTTTTTATTCAGGAACCCTCCAAACCGTTCACAATCCAGATACCATCGCAGATGGGGCTAGAACGCCCTATTTGGGCTCCATTACGTTCCCTTTGGTCAGAAAACATGTTGATTCCATGATTACGGTCACCGACGGTGCCATTGTCGAAGCGATGGACCTTCTTTGGAATCGAACAAAGATGATCGTAGAACCGACCGGTGCTATGTCGCTTGCGGGAATACTGAGCGGTAAAATAGATGTCCGAGGCGCCAGGGTCGGCGTTATTTTAAGCGGAGGAAACGTAGACCTGGCCTCCGCCTTAACACTTCTAACCCAAGCGCGTGAAGCCTGATCAGCCATCCATCGCGCAGTTAAAGGCCTATTTGGATCCGATTGTGGACCGATTTGAATGTATTGATTTCATCAAAGACGACCCTATCTCCATCCCACATGGGTTCGAAGACCCAGAGGATCAATCCATTATAGGACTCTTTGCCGCTCTTTTGGCCTGGGGCAGGCGGGATATTATGATGGCCAAATTGGCCCAACTATGCGAACGGATGGATTACAAGCCCGCTCAATTTGTTCGGTCCTATACTATATCGTCGCACCGACCTCAATTGGATGGTTTCGTTCATCGAACGTTCAATGCGGCCGATGCTGAAGGACTAACGCTCTCATTGCAGTCACTTTTGGCTCAATCAAGTCTAGAAGAGGTTTTCAGAAGAGGAATGAAACCCGACGCGCCTGTTGAATCGGGTATACAGTACTTGGCAGAACAACTGATTGACCACGTGCCGGGACAACCAAAACGGATACAGAAGCACTTGGCTCGTCCATCGTCGGGGTCGGCCTGCAAGCGATGGAATATGTATTTGCGGTGGATGGTTCGCCCGGGCCCGGTAGACATGGGTCGTTGGAAGTCGTTGTCCACCAGGGACCTCTTGCTGCCTCTCGACCTGCATTCAGCTAGACAGGCGCGCCAGATAGGGTTATTAGCCCGTACGTCTAACGACTGGAAAGCGACAGTGGAACTGACCAACGCGTGTAGAAAATTAAATCCAGAAGACCCTGCGAGGTACGATTTCGCCTTATTCGGTACTGGAGCGGCTGGCGAACACCTAGATGCGTCGCGAATATTAATTCCTTGAGCCGGTCTTTAAGGCAAGTTTCGGTCGGCCACGTGCGTTCCAATGGCGTGATAGGCCCGCTGGTGGTACACGATAGGCCTTCCAGCGTCTCCTTCTTCAATCTTCTCTACACAGCCCAGGATAATGGAATGGTCACCCCCATCATATACTTGGGTAGTCCTACACTCAAACCGTACCAGATAGGAACGGAGCGTAAGAATCCCAAACGGACCAACTTCCATCATTTCTGGATCAAGTGCCGCCCGCGAACTGAGTTCCGTTACGGCAAATTGGTCGGAAATACTCGCTTGATCCTCTCCTAGGACGTGAACTAAGAAATTTTCCGCTTTGGTAATGAAATCGTGAACGCTGGATTCTTTTTGAACGTTGAAGCAAACGAGCGGTGGATCCAATGAAAGAGATACAAATGAGCCTATCGTTAATCCAATCGGACCAGATGGAGCGTCAAATGTGACCACGGTAACTACTGTTGGAACGTGACGCATGCCCCGCCGGAAGTCTTCAGGTCCCACCGGGTTTCTAACTTTTTCGCTCATTTCGTTTTTTGTCATGAAAAAACGTCTTTGACGCGTGAGAAGAACGACTTCCGATCTCCCAGCGACTCTGGGTTGGGCTTAAACGAAGGGGCGTCTCGTAAAGACTCCATAAGCTCCGTTTCTTCTTCCGTCAGCTGAGTGGGTGTCCAGACATGAATCCGGACCATTTGATCGCCTTTTCGGGTGGACTCAATGTCAGGAAGCCCCCTTTCACGCATCCGAAGAATTTTCCCAGACTGCACGCCTGGATCTACTTGAAGCCGAGCCCTTCCTTTCAAGGTCGGCACTTCAGCTTCCATGCCTAGCGCCGCATCAGGAATAGAAATGTGCAGCTCGTGGTACACATCCAAACCATCTCGGGTAAAATGCTCGTGTGCTTTTTCTTCAATTTCGACCCGCAAATCACCTGATTGTCCGCCTCGCATTCCTGAGTTTCCAGCTCCCCTTAAGGTTAGATAATGCCCCTCAAGTACGCCTGCTGGAACGGTTATATTGATGGTCTCCTCGCCTTTGGTTCGGCCCTCGCCAGCACATGTGGCACATGGGTTTTTGACAATACGTCCTTCCCCTCTACAGGTTGGACACGGTTGTACGTTTACGAACTGACCAAAGACGGATCGGGTTACTTGCCTGACTTCGCCCTGCCCTTGACAGGTCCGACACGATTCATAACCTGACTCGGCGTCAGACACGCCTTGGCCCTCGCACGTTTCGCACTCGATGAACTTGCGAACTTTGATTTTTTTCTCGGTCCCCTCGGCTATTTCCTCTAGGGTCAACGGCAATTTGATGCGCAAATCACTGCCCGGACGGCCCTGC
>CALEEY010000116.1 GCA_937877085.1 uncultured Bacteroidota bacterium | reverse complement strand
GGGATGGCCACTGGGGTCGGGATGGCCACTGGGGTCGGGATGGCCACTGGGGTCGGGATGGTCTGGCACCTCCTGCAGGTCGGACTTCGTGAGGTAGGTATCTATCCATTCAAGAATCGCATCCCTGCCTCTACCATCGTTTGCACTGGTTAATACTACGGGGCGTTCCTTCCCTAATTCCAACAAGGTTTCATGGACCCTCTGAATAGCTTTTGATCGTTCATTTCCCGAAAGCTTATCTGACTTAGTCAAGAGAACGACATGATCGGCGTTGGACTCTGCCATAAGTAGCACGACCTCGCGATCTAAATCCGTCGGTGGGTGGCGTGAATCCATCAATTGGAAAACGACTTTAAGCTGCTCCCTTCCCGTTAGGTAGGCCGCAATACTCCGCTGCCATTTGGCGCGCTGCGTTTTCGAAACCTTCGCATATCCGAACCCGGGTAAGTCGACCACATGAAAGGTCTCGTTAACTAGGTAGAAATTGATTTCCTGGGTTTTTCCGGGCGTCCCACTGGTTCTTGCTAAGCTTCTGCGCTGCAAAAGCCTATTAATCAATGAGCTTTTGCCAACATTCGACCGCCCAATAAATGCCACCTCTGGGAGTAACCCCTGAGGCATATTCTTTAGCGAGGTCGAACCCTGCGCAAAACTTACATTAACAATTTTCATTCGCGACCTGGTGTCAGCGGCCGAAGTTCAATCAAACGATCGAAAAATGGGCCGCAACGGCAGCTCCTATGGCTGCTGGATTTAAAACGATGGTTGCCCCCGCTTCTTCCAGAGCAGCAAATTTGTCTTCTGCCGTCCCTTTTCCACCAGATATAATGGCACCAGCATGACCCATTCGACGACCTGGAGGAGCTGTACGGCCTGCAATGAACACAAATACGGGCTTGTTCATGTGATCTCGAATAAATGCAGCCGCTTCTTCTTCGGCCGTTCCTCCGATTTCGCCAATCATCACGACAGCTTCGGTAGCATCGTCGGCCTGAAACAATTTCAAGATGTCTAGAAAACGGGATCCAATGATGGGGTCTCCCCCGATTCCAACGGCTGTGCTTTGACCGAGGCCCTGCCGAGTCAATTGGTCCACAGCTTCGTATGTCAAAGTACCACTTCGAGAAACGACGCCTACGTTTCCTTCTGAAAAAATCATGGCTGGCATAATTCCAACCTTGGCTTGACCAGGAGTGAACACGCCCGGGCAATTTGGACCAATTAACGCCGCACCTTTCTTTTTGACGTAGTGGTAAACCGGTATCATGTCGTTGACCGGTATGCCTTCGGTTATACAAACGATGGTTTTTATACCAGCGTCTGCAGCTTCCAGAATGGCATCTGCGGCAAATGGCGGTGGGACAAAAATGACAGAAGTGTTGGCCCCTTCCTGAGCAACAGCATCGGAAACCGTGTTAAACACCGGTTTGCCCAAGTGCATTTCCCCTCCTTTTCCTGGGGTAACACCACCAATTAGCGGGGTGCCATACTCAATCATTTGCTCGGAATGAAAGGTGCCTTCTTTGCCCGTGTAACCCTGAACTACGAGTCGGGTATTTTTGTCAACCAGGATTGCCATGGCTTGTGTTCTTTCTTATTTAAAGTGTCCGCATGCGATAAGGAGTTTGCATGAGCAAACCGAAACGGTAGTTTAGCGCCCCCGATCCGCAACCTCAATCTTTTATTGTAAACCTCTAACGAAATCGAAAGGGGCGGGGGCGGGGGCGGGGG
>CALEEY010000115.1 GCA_937877085.1 uncultured Bacteroidota bacterium | reverse complement strand
CGAAGCTGGTTCTCTTTTCGAGCCGGGGGTTCGCCGCCCGAAGCGCTCGTAGCCGAGGCCGCTCGTCTCGGTATGGCATCTATGGCGATAACCGATCGACATGGGGTGTATGGGGTCGTGCGTTTTCAGCAAGCCTGTAAAGAGCATGGCCTGCGGCATGTGTTTGGGGCCGAAGTACCTATCTATGACGAGGCGGAAGACCCAACGCGGCCCCGTCACTCCCTCGTTTTGATTGCTCAGAACAGAGAGGGATATGCCAACCTGTGCCAAATCCTAACGCTCGCCCACATGGAGGGAGCGGCATTGGAAACTAGAGACAACCCGGCCACAAGCCTTGAATCCGTTGCAGCCCATAGCGATAACCTGTTCTGTCTTACGGGTACGGATGAAGGAAAACTTTTTTCGCTCCTCGACACGGCGCACGTGCATGAAGCCAGGCAATGGGTAGGTACACTTCATGATATTTTTGAGGACCGGCTTTTCATAGAGGCCACCCACCAGCTCCGCAAGGGAGATGACCGGCGGCTCAGTCGGCTCATTCGGCTCTCGACGGACACCTGCATTCCCCTGGTGGCTACCGGAGACGTACGCTATGCCACCCCCTCCCATTACTGGCGCTATGACCTTCTAACGTGCATTCGCAATGGAATTACGGTGTTTGACGAACATCCGGAGCGCCCTAGTAATGCGATGGCCTACGTGCAGCCCGAAGCCGAGCTTGCGAGGCGAGGGCTGCCCCTGGCCTCCCTGCATCTTTCGGGTGAAATTGCACAAATGTGCAGCGTAGACCTTATTCCAGGGCACATTATTCCTCCCGGAGCCCGATTGCCGGAGGGTGTTACATCAGAAAAATTATTCCATCAGAAGGTAGCGGCGGGCTTCGCCCGCCGCTACCCCGAGGGTACCCCGCACCGCGAAGAGGCCCAGGCCCGGCTCACCAAAGAGGTCAACATCATCTCTAGCCTAGAACTTCAGGACTTCTTTTTGGTGGTCAATGAAGTCATTGAAGAGGCGCAGCGGCGCGGCATTCGGTGTTTAGGCCGCGGCTCCGCCGCCAATTCCATTGTCACCTACCTCTTGGATATCACCCGGGTCTGCCCTATCGAGCACAATTTGCTGTTTGAACGGTTTTTGCATCGGGGCCGCAAGGGCACCCCCGATATCGATCTAGACTTCGACTCCAGTCGGAGAATGGAGATCATCTCTTGGATGGAAGAACGATTTGGTATCAATCATACGGGGATGGCCGCCACCATCGACCGATATTTAACCAAATCGGCGGTGCAAGATACCGCCAAAGCCTTGGGCTGGCCGGCTGAAATGGCTGTTCAAATGTCCAAACGGTGTGGCCACGCTCCCCCCACAGAAAAATCCAATGCGGAGCACATCGAGCGCGTGGCTGGAGGCCCCTCCCCTCTGCTTAACATTCTCTTGGGCGCATCCACAGCCCTACTCGAGTGTCCCCGTCACCTGGGGCAACACTCGGGAGGTATGGTTCTTACCCGTGACCCCATGCGCACGTTTTCTCCTCTCCAAGAAAGTGCCAATGGGGTGCGTATTGTGCAGTTCGACAAAAATGACTTAGAGTGGCTAGGACTTGTAAAACTCGATGTGTTGGGGCTTAGAATGCTCGGAGCCATTGCCGAGACCGTCAATATTGTGGCCGACCGACAGGGACAAGTCATCGAACTCGATGAACTCCCTTTCGATGATGAAAAAGTGTATGACATGATCTGCGATGGCGACGTCTTGGGCCTTTTTCAGATCGAATCGCCTGCGCAAATGAGCGCGGGAGCACGCATTCAGGCTCGAACCATGCAGGATCTCATCAAACAAATATCCCTTGTACGCCCGGGGCCCATCCAGGGAGGACTCATGCACCCGTTCATCCGGCGCCACAAAGGCCTTGAACCGGTACGCTATGACCATCCCTTGCTTAAGGAAATTCTACATGACACCTACGGTGTCATCGTATTCCAGGAACAGGTCCTAGAAGTAGCCCACCGCTTTGCGGGTTGGTCCCTCGACGAAGCGGACACGTTCCGGCGCCTGATGTCCAAATTCCGAGATGCCACCGAGATGGAAGGCATGCGCGATCGTTTTGTAGAGTCCTCCATTGAAAATGGAGCCTCACGCCAGGTGGCCAACCGCGTGTTTGACCAAGTATCCAAATTTGTGGGATATGGCTTCTGCCGGTCCCATGCGGCCTCTTTTGCCCTTACGGTCTATCACAGCGCATACCTCAAACTGCACCATCCAGCAGCCTTTTTTGCCGCTCTGATGCAGCATCGACCAGGAATGTATGCTCAAATGACCCTTGAACAGGACGCCCGGCGTCACGGTGTTCGCGTCCTCGTTCCGGACGTGAACGCATCCGGACAACGCTTTGACCTTGAGGCGGTGCATTTTACTTGGGCCATCCGTAAACCGCTTACCTCGGTCAAAGGAATACCGGAGAGTTTGGCGAAGGACATCGTATTGGAGCGTCAACGGGGTCCATTTAGTAGCGTGGAAGATTTTTTTCACCGAATCCCAGCAGCCGAGGATGAACTCAGGGCACTGGCTAAGGCTGGAGCCTTTGACCAACTTGAAGGCGCCAACCGGACCGTCCTCTACAAGCTGCAAGTCCTTACCCGCCAATATGTTACATCGGGATCCAGAAACTCCTACGCGAGAACAATGCCGGGCACTACGCTTCTAGACATGACGGCTCTGCATGACAAAGATATTCCTGCACTACCCGGTATAACGCTTCGGACCCGACTGGAATGGGACCTTCGCACACACAGTGGGCCCCGCGTGCATCCAATGATCGTGCTACGCCAGTTTTTATCTGATTTTGAAATCCGCCCTATCGACATGGCTCGCCAATTCGGTCATACGCTACCATACAATGAAAAAAAACCACCCGTAATGACGGCTGCGGGCTTGGTTATGTTTAGACAACGCCCGGGTACGGCCAAAGGCACTATGTTTATCTTCCTGGAAGACGAGACCGGCTTCATCCAGTGCATTTGTAAACCGGATGTGCGGGAGCGATTAGGAAGTGTACTCACCGAAGGAGCCCTCATTGTTCGTGGAGCCGTACAGGCCGTGGGTCCTTGGCGCGGGATTATGGTGGAGAATGCCTGGGCACTGGCCGGGGCCATCGGAGGTTATAAAGGTAGACCCGGGGGGCATTCC
This sequence comes from uncultured Bacteroidota bacterium, assembly GCA_937877085.1. Classification (GTDB taxonomy): domain Bacteria; phylum Bacteroidota; class Rhodothermia; order Rhodothermales; family UBA10348; genus UBA10348. Next base: position 419 of record CALEEY010000115.1, on the reverse strand, counting down.
TTTGGGAAAGATGAGCGCGAAACCACCTTTGAGCAGGGGAGCAATCCGAAGGTCCGGTCCGTATGATATCCAAAGACCGACGGCGTGACCGTCCAATACCTGTCCTTAAATAGCATAATACAGTCAAAATAATGTGCGGAAGAATCGCTAACGGAGCAAAACCTGGCTACCTCAGAGAGCGCTTTGACGAAGTAGAAGCTGCAGAAATTCTGGAAGATCCCAGTCTGTTGCCGCGATACAACGTGACCCCGGGACAATTCTTACCAGGAATTCGGTTATCCCAGGGAGGCCGACAGCAATGGACCGCTTTTAGATGGGGATTAATTCCGAGTTGGGCTAAACCCGATAAAATCCCTGATCGAACCTTTAATGCTAGAAGCGAAACCGTAGCAGAAAAACCGACCTTTCGAGACGCCTAT
>CALEEY010000114.1 GCA_937877085.1 uncultured Bacteroidota bacterium | reverse complement strand
GTGTTGTAGGTTTGGAAGCGTTTTTGATGGTATTCGAGAAGTATCGGACTCCTGAAAAGACCTTGGGAATTCAATGTGCAAAGATTGAAGCTCATTAGTCAGATAAACGTCTGGCCAATCGTGAATCAATCCCGAAATCGAAAGGGCCTTGCTTTTGCAAGGCCCTTTTCTTTTGAACTACTCGTACATTGCGAATTCCTAGAATTTATCTCTTTTTTTGTCCGGCAATCCCATGTCTTATCGAGTCTCACTACTCCCCGGCGACGGAATTGGCCCCGAAGTCACGGATGCCACATTAAAAGTTTTGGAGGCGACTGGAGTTAAGTTCGACTGGGTCCGCCACGAATATCTTGGCGCAGCCGCTGTTGAGAAGTATGGCATCCCATTGCCCGACCATGTGATTGAATCTATTCGGGAAACCGGAATCGCTCTGAAAGGCCCGGTAACGACGCCCGTAGGGAAAGGGTTTAAATCGGTAAATGTGCAGCTACGTCAAAAGTTAGATCTTTATGCTAACGTAAGGCCGTGTAAGTCGCTGCCTGGTATAAAAACGCCCTTTCAAAATATTGACCTCCTCATTTTCAGAGAAAATACGGAGGGATTGTATTCCGGTCTGGAATCCTACGATGAACGCCACGACATCGCGGACTCTATTGCGCGCATTTCAAAAGCAGGTTCTCAGCGAATCATTGAATTTTGTTTTTCATATGCTAGCACCCACAATTATAAAAAAGTAACGGTTGTTCACAAAGCCAACATTCTCAAGCTGACGTCTGGGATGTTTTTGAAGCTCGCCCAGGATCATGCTTTAAATTATCCTGGATTGGAGTTTAACGACCGCATTATCGACAACATGTGTATGCAGTTAGTTGTTCGGCCTTGGGAATACAACTGCATTGTTACGACTAACCTGTTTGGAGATATTTTGAGCGACTTGGCCGCTGGATTAGTAGGTGGCCTGGGGGTAGTTGCAGGTGCCAATATCGGAGCTAAATACGCCGTATTCGAGGCGGTTCATGGAAGTGCGCCAGATATAGCTGGCCAAAACAAAGCGAATCCTACCGCCTTGATCAGGTCGTCGGAGATGATGCTTCGTCATTTGGGCGAGACCAAGGCAGCCGATGCGATCCATGACGGACTGGTCGATATCTATACAGAAGGAAAGTATTTAACTGGCGATCAAGGAGGAAATGTTGGCACGGACGAGTTTGCGCGCCAGCTAGCCATCCGTGTGTCCAATCACCTTTAGTTTTTTGTAGAGCAATGATTCAGAGAATTCAATCTATTTATTTACTGCTGGCTGTGGCCCTTTTGGGTCTTGAATATTCCTTCGACTCGGTTTGGAAAGGTCCTTCTGCCGAGGCGTATTCCTGGTTTGTACCGGTAACCATGGGCGTCTTTACGATTGCAGCAATCGGTGCATTGGGTGCCATTTTCATGTATTCGCAGAGAAGTAAACAACGCACACTCGTAGTAATATCCCAGATAATTACGCTGCTAGGATTGCTAATCCTTTTTGGTTCGCAATACATGACCCAATCTCTTCCCTCCATTGAAACGTTTCAGTCCTCGTTCGAAGCATGGGCAGCCATGACAAGCCCTATTCTTGCCTATTTGATGCTTATCATGGCCCGAAGAGCCATTGAAAGGGATATCGCACTGGTGCGGTCGATGGATCGGTTGAGGTAATGACTCATCCAGCCGATCGACCACGATCAGTTTATGTCTTGTTACTGTTTGGATTACTAAGTATTTCCGTCAGTGCCATAATCATTCGATGGGCATCGGCCGATGCACCAGGAGAAGTGCTGGCTGTCTGGCGAACCGTATTTGCCGCGTGCCTATTAGCACCCATTGCTGTTTTTCGCTCCCGTGCAGAGATCAAATCCTTTTCAGCCCGAGAAATCGGCTTGATTATCGTAGCTGGGATATTTTTAGGGCTTCACTTTGTCTTTTGGATCGGCTCGCTCTATCACACCACCGTAGCCAGCGCGTCCGTTTTAGTCTCCCTTAGCCCGATATTTTTGGCGGTTATCGGCTTCTTGGTTTTAGGGGAGCGACCAACGAACATTCAAATCGCTGCCATTCTGGTGGCAACCGCCGGTACGGTCATGTTGGGTTGGAGCGACCTTCTCCATCCGGCTGGCACAGGGTCAAATCCCTTTCTCGGGAATTCAATGGCCTTGTTTGCGGCCTTATTGGTGTCCATTTATTTATTGATTGGGCGAGTTGTGCGCCAATCTAGAACCTGGCTGGCCTATGTTGCTCCGCTCTATGTGGTTACTGCCTTAACGACTCTTGTGGTGGCCTTGTCGAAAGGAATCCCACTTTTTGGGTATGACTGGAGTCTGTACGGTCTGTGTTTGGCGATGGCTGTTATTCCCCAGATTCTTGGTCACGGCTCATTGAATTATGCCGTTAAATATTTGCCGGCGGCAACGATTGGTTTGGCAAGCCTTTTTGAGCCGGTAGGCGCCTCCGCACTAGCCTATGCGTTTTTCGGAGAAGTCCCGACCGTCGTAGGAACGGTTGCTATGATCATTATTTTGGGCGCGGTGTCTTTTGCCATGCGATTCCCTCAACGAGCAGTGGCGGTTCCGATCGAGGCCCTGTCTGACTAAGAGCTAGCTTTTATCTAGGTCTTTAAATAAACCCGGATCGAGATCCGAAAAACGTTTCTTTTTGGAGACGAAATAGTCCCAAACGATGGATCCTTTGTAGGGAAGAGGGGCCGTTTTTGCGCCCGAGAGGGGCCTGATCTTGCGGTGGGAGCTTTTCATTCGATGGGCTGCTGCATATCCCCGAACAATTGCCCATCCGAGCCTAAAATGGCCGACCAAAATAGACTTTCCAAACGCACTTAAATCTAGTGCTATCCTCCGTATTAAAACACGACGCCATATCTCGGGGGGCAGGTTTCGATACAGCATCAACAGGTTATTACGGTAATTCAGGAAGTGCTTTCGACTGCTTTTGCTCGAAAGAGAAGCACCACCCATGTGGTAGACCACCGACTTGGGTATGAGGACAATGCGGTAACCGGCGGAATGTATTCTCCAGCACAGGTCGATTTCCTCCATGTGCATGAAAAAAGACTCTTCAAACCCGCCCAACGCAACAAAAAGGTTCTTCCGAACCGCTAAACACGTTCCCGAGGCCCAAAAAATGTCGTTTTCGGCGTTGTCATATTGCCCATCATCCTTTTCAAGACTGTCAAATATCCTTCCCCTCGCAAACGGGTAGCCGTTTTTGTCCAAAAAACCGCCGGCTGCTCCTGCGTATTCAAATGCATCTCGATCCACAAATTGATGCAGTTTGGGCTGAGCCGCAGCAATCGTAGGGTCGTCTTGAAATCTATTCCCTATCGGAGTAAGCCAGTTTGTGGGTACTTCCACATCATTGTTTAGAAAAAGCAAGATTTCTCCCTTCGCATACGGCACCGCTTTATTGTTGCCTTTGCAAAAAGCCCAGTTTTCCGGATGCTGGACAATCGTTATGAAGGGGAATTGCTCTTTAACCCAGGCCGCACTTCCGTCATCAGATGCATTGTCAACAAAAAGTATCTCAAAGGAGTCATGATTTGTATGAGCCACGCTGGGAAGACACCGCTTTACGGTCTCCAGCGCGTTCCAAGAAACAATGATTATTGATATGTAGGGCGTGGTATGCAACTACTAAGGGTTAATTCAGCCGAAAGCTACGTCTATGATGGGGGGTGATTCCATGGGCACGAATCGCTTCGTAATGGTATAAAGTCGGATATCCTACGTTCGTAATCCATCCATATTCCGAATGGATGTGGTGTAGCCCCATCATTAACTCGTCACGGTGTGTTTTGGCTAAAATAGATGCGGCCGCAATGCTATGACTTCGGCTGTCGCCTTTGACGATGGTCCGCGAGGCAAGTGTCAGGTGGGGAATAGACGTGTTGCCATCTATGAGCACTAAATCAGGTATTTCCGTTAGCTCTAGCAGCGCCCGCCGCATGGCTTCCATGGAAGCCCATAAAATGTTCAATTCATCAATTTCCGTCGGCGAACAACTTCCAACCGCGAAACACAGCGCCTTTTCTTTGATGATTTTAACCAAATCGCGTCTTTTTTTTGCTGGAATGGTCTTGCTGTCCGTCACGCCTTCAATGTGATAATGTGCGGGCATGATAACGGCCGCCGCTACAACTGGCCCAGCTAGGCACCCGCGTCCGGCTTCGTCAACCCCGGCTACGATCCCGCCCTTTTCCCAGGCAGGCCGCTCAAAAGCGAAGTGATCGTGGGGATCAGGAAACAATAGGGGCGAATCTGAGGCGTTCATGCTTCATTGAATTGATCGGGAAGATCATTTTCGTACAGTACGACATCGCCGGCCGTGGCGTGTTTTGTGAGCCAATCCTGTGCCTCAAACAAGGAATTGACCACATGAATTTGGGAAATGGGATAATTCGCTTGCTTCAGGCCTTCTGCAATAGGAGCCGTTCGTTTCGGACCTACAAGCAGGACCGCGTCGGCATTCTTTGCTATCTGCGTGCCAAATATCCGATTGAGTTCAATTTCTTGATGTCCTAATTCAATCATGCCCGGCGTAATCACGATCCTGCGACCTGTTGTGAATTGGCCAAGCACTTCCACCGCATTGGCGGCCCCAATTGGATTTGAATTGAAGGCATCGTCCAAAACATGTAGTCCGTTTCGCAAAGACAATTTGAGCCGGTGGTCCACCGGCTCGAGACGGGAAATGGCATGGCTCATTTGTCGTAGACTCATTCCGGCACGCTGACCAACGGCTACCGCCAAAAGGATGTTTAGGACATTGTGCTTGCCCAATAACTTGGTCGTAAAGAGATGACTTTCATTCCCAGAATGGATAGTAAAGTGAGCTCCGTGGGGGCCGTATGAAATATCACTTGCCCATAAATCTGCGCTATTAGAGGCGGCAGAAACGGTCAACACATCACATTTCAACCCTAACCGCATGGCTAAAACTCTTGGATCATCAGCATTTAAAATAGCGACGCCGTCGGCGGGTAGAAAGGATAAAAGAGATGCCTTTTCCTTAGCGATAGCTTCAATGGATCCCATGTACTCAAGATGGGCCGGGCCTACCGATGTAATTACGGCTATGCTTGGCCCCGCAATCTGACACAGTTCCGCTATGTCCCCTGGGTGCCTCATTCCCATTTCAAGAACGGCTAATCGATGTTCGTCCGTAAGGTCTGAATTGATCACCTTACAAATGCCCATGGGGGTGTTGTAGGATCCAGGTGTGACTAACGTTGGAAATCGCTGAGAAAGGATTTCATGAACGGCAAATTTGACAGATGTTTTACCGTAGGATCCGGTAATAGCCACAATATTAAGGTCAGGCCTACGAGCCAAACGAGCGCGCGCTTTGCTTTTAAATCCCTCCTGAATGCCGTTTTCAATCGGGATGGCAAAAAACGACGCCAGAAGGAGAAGGATGGGTGCACTAAAATCTGCTAGCCATAGGGCCGCTAATACGTTCAGATTCCAAGATCCCAGTGGACCTTTGACGGCTGTACCTATTGCAACGGCCGCGAGAAGGAGGCCTGTTATGCCTACGAGTCGTTTGATTCTGGGTGTCCAAACCAAATTCTTTTTGGGTTTGTCCCGCCGATATCTTCTTGACGAGGCAAATGCCATGGCCCACAACCCAAAGGAAAGCCAAACGGGCAGATCTAAAAGCCAGCCAAGGACCAGAACCGATGCGCCCACCACATGCGACCAACGAAAAACGGCATCTCTAAAATGGGATCCGAGCCATTCTGAATAGGGGCCGGTTTTATATCCAAATAGTTGAAAAGTGTGGATGAAAAAACGAGATCTCCGGCCAATGCGCCACAACGCGAAGCCCATTCCTAGCATCACAAAAGCAAAATCGAGAAAGCTCATGACCGGCCTCCTTCGATAAGGTTTTGAATCGCTGTAAGGATGGGCTCCGGCCGATCTAAATAGCCATAATGTCCCGCGTTTTCGAGCACAAATAGCCCAGCATCTGGAATGCCGTTCACTAGAACGTCCATTTGCTGTCTAGTAATGTCTTCATCTTTTGAGCCCCAAAAAACGACTACAGGGCATGCTATTTCTGGCAGTTGTTGAATAACATAGTGATTGACCGTTTGAATAAAGGTGTCCTTCATAACCCCGGACAAGGCCCTGTAATCAGAAGACCCTAGCATTTTCCAAACCAACGAGTTTCTAAGCCAGTCCAATCCGAATGCTCTAATTGGCTCTGGGAACAACAAGAAGGGCCATTTTAGGATCTTGGCGGTCCAGGAACGGACGTAATAAGCTGCCTTTCGCTCTCGTGGTATGCCGGAAGGAGAAATCAAAACCAGAAACGCAGGAGCCATTTCAACCTGCTTGTTAGCCGCCAGATATAGGGAAATACGACCACCGTTTGAATGACCAATTAAGCCATACTGCTCGACTTTTTGGCTTCGAATAACCTCAAGGACAATCTGCACTTGCTTTTCGATACCCCACGCAGAAGGGGGTGCTGGGGACGCTCCATGTCCGGGCATGTCGATTGCGATCGTACGCCATTTGGAAGCCAATCGCCTAGACAAAGGTGCCATTAGCGAAGACGAGCTACCCCATCCGTGAAGCACAAGGAGAGTAAAGCCCGTCGCAGGTCCGCTTTCGTATACGCGAACAACGCTGGACTCATTCCCGATATCAATCGTGAGATCCTGTATTGATTCTGAATCCGAATTTCTCAGTCCCAAAGCCAGTTTTCGTTGTTACAGGGCTTTTTGCCCTCTATATTATGTCTTGGTGATGCCTCAGCAGGCACGTGACGGCTGGGTTTGTCTAAAGACCTGTTTTTTCAGGCGCCTAGCCGAAAGATACAGAACAGAATGTCGTGGGTCCTGATGTTGGTTACTCCGTTTTTCTGGTTTTGATCTTTTTTCAGCCCTTCGCAGAAAGATTTTCTTCTATTAGTACTATTTATGGCAACAATTCCATTTCGCGGGATCCTTGAAATGATCGGTGACAAGAAATTCGGGTTCATCCGTGATTTTCGCCATGACATTCCCAAAGGAGACAAAGATGCCTATGTCTCGCCCGCCATGCACAAGAAATACAATCTGCGCGACGGGGTCGTTTTAGAAGGCACACTGCGGCCTGGTAGAAAGGGGGATATGCAAGTCAACCATATCGACACCATTATGGGGGTATCGCCCAACGAATGGTCCCGAACACCTGATTTTGAAGATGGAAGGACCATTTATCCGGATGAAAAGCTGAATCTGGTAACCTCCCCCACAAACTACACGACCCGGATTGTGGATTTAACCTCGCCGATCGGAAAGGGACAGCGAGCGTTGATTGTGGCGCCTCCTCGAACGGGGAAAACCTATTTGTTGAAGGAAATAGCGGCTGCCATCACCCAAAATCATCCCGATATTGAATTGGTTGCCCTGTTGGTAGACGAACGTCCGGAGGAAGTCACCGATTTCAGGCGCTCTACGTCCGCCACGTTATTTGCCTCATCGAACGATCGGGATGAAGACAATCACGTCCGGGTTTCTCAGCTTTCTATCGAGTACGCGAAGCGCTTGGTAGAAATGGGCAAAGATGTGGTCATGCTGTTGGATTCGCTGACTCGATTGGGTAGGAATTTCAATATTTATTCTGCCGGGTCTGGGCGCACGATGTCTGGAGGGCTGGATTCGAGGGCTATGCAAATACCCCGAAAAATATTTGGTGCCGCCCGAAATATCGAGGGAGGAGGGTCGCTAACGCTTATCGCAACCGCGCTTATAGATACGGGAAGTCGGATGGACGAAGTCATTTTTGAAGAGTTCAAAGGAACGGGAAACTCCGAAATCGTGCTGGATAGGGAATTGGCGGATAAGCGCATCTATCCCGCCATCAATCTTCGGAAATCGGGTACCCGAAACGAGGAACTGCTCATTGGTCCGGACTATATCGATCAACACAATCGTCTATTCCGCGCGCTCAATAGCCGGAGCTCGGTCGACGCCATGTTGGCTTTGCTTAGGCACATGCAACAGGCGCCGACCAACGAGGATTTATTAAATGACCTAATTCCGTCTCGGAACTAGGCATTTTGGGTCAAATGGATGGGCGTAGGCGGTATCGAATATCCATCGATTGGCCGGCCTTACTGCTTTGGGCGACGCTCATTTTCTGATTAGTATCCAATCGTGAGTTACTGTTGGCCAGCTTCGGTGTCCATTCCTCAACTAAAAGAGAGGAAAGTGTGGGCATCAGGAAAAAAGGCGAAATGCCAAGAGAAAAGCTGTACAACCACGGTTCGTCGGTGCTGAGCGATGCCGAATTGTTGGCATTGATTATTTCGACCGGAACCAGGTCTGATTCCCTATCTAAATCGGCAACCGTGTTGGCCAAGGAATTGCTTCACACGTTTGGTTCTCTTCGAGAATTGGCATCCAGAGATATTTGGGATTACACGGGGCAAGACGGCATCGGTCCGGCCAAAAGTGCCAGGCTTGCCGCATCGTTTGAACTGGGTCGCCGCCTCGTGCGGATGCCGCGCGAGGCGGCGACCGCTTTTCGCTGCCCCCAAGACGTTTTCAACGAGTACGGACCCATAATGAGCGACCTCAAGCGCGAAGTCTTCAAGGTCGTTCTTTTAAACACCGCGCACTGTCGGATTGCGGACTTTACCGCAAGCGAAGGCGGCTTGGCGTCGAGCATTGTCGAGCCCCGACTCATCTTCCGCCGAGCCATTCTGGAGCACGCAGCGGCCGTAATTTGCCTTCACAATCACCCATCGGGTAACCCAGAACCGAGCAAAGAAGATCTTCTTGTCACTAAACAACTGGTTGGAGCCGGCCGTCTATTGGGGATACCGCTTCGAGATCACGTGATTATTGCCGCCGACTCATTCACTTCGTTGGCGGAACGGGGGTTAACGTCGTAGCCGCCAATTCATTGAGAACTTGAAAGTCCTAAGATCCATCCCACAGAGTTGTACCGTAACTTATGAGCTTACACTCGTGTCATAGAATCACCAAACGCCCTCTCCTGAATGTCTGACTTGTTTGAAAAAATCGTCTCGTTGTCCAAACGTCGTGGATTCATCTTTCAGAGCTCTGAAGTCTACGGAGGGCTCTCCGCAACCTATGACTATGGACCTTTAGGGGTCGAGTTAAAGCGCAATGTGTCGCAGCGCTGGTGGAATTCGATGGTGTATAAACACCAAAATATTTCAGGTCTGGATGCGTCGATCTTGATGCATCCTGCCGTATGGAAGGCTTCTGGCCACGTAGACGCCTTCAATGACCCGCTCATCGACGACAAAACGTCGAATATGCGCTACCGGGCAGATCAATTGATCGAAGGTCACATCGATAAGCTTCGGCGCAAGGGCAAGGATGCCGAAGCCGACCGCGTGTATCAAGCCCTTGTCGATGCGCTCAATGCTGAAGACAGCGCCAAAGGTCTCTACGATGTGATTATGGCCGAGGAAATTCGGTCTCCAGACTCGGGCATGTTTGACTGGACGGAAGTGCGCCACTTCAATTTGATGTTTGATACGCATGCAGGACCCGTCAAAAGTGCTGACAATAAGATTTATCTGCGTCCAGAGACAGCGCAGGGCATCTTTGTTAACTTTCACAACGTGCGTGAAACAGGTCGTCACCAAGTTCCTTTTGGGATAGCACAGATTGGCAAAGCATTTCGAAACGAGATCGTAGCCCGCCAATTCATTTTCCGTATGCGGGAATTTGAGCAGATGGAAATGCAATATTTCGTCAAGCCAGGAACGCAAATGGAAGCATTTGAAGCTTGGCGCGAAGAAAGAATGCAGTGGCACGTGGATAATGGCATTCGCCCCTCGAAACTGAGGTGGCATGAACATGAAAAGCTGGCTCACTACGCAGACGCCGCTTTCGATATCCAATATGAATTCCCGATTGGATGGCAAGAGGTTGAGGGGATCCACAGTCGTACGGATTTTGACCTGTCTGCGCATCAGGAGCATTCCGGTAAGAAAATGGAGTATTTCGACCCTCAAACCAATGAGAAATACTTGCCCTACGTTGTCGAGACTTCGGCTGGGCTTGATCGGACCATTCTCACCCTCTTATGTGAAGCGTATCGGGAAGAAGAAGTTGATGGCGAAATACGTTCCGTGATGAAGTTTCATCCGAAGTTGGCGCCTATAACCGTAGCGCTCTTTCCGTTGGTTAAAAAAGATGGGATGCCAGAAATGGCTGAAAAGCTTCAAAATGATCTTCAGGAGCATTTCTTGGCTTTTTACGACGAGAAAGGGGCCATCGGGCGCCGGTATCGTCGCATGGATGAGGTCGGTACCCCTTTCTGCGTGACCATTGACGGGCAGTCAACGAGTGAAGGAACAGTTACCGTTCGTCATCGGGACACCATGGAGCAGGATCGTATTCCAGCAGAAAATGTCGCTGCCTACATGATCGATTCGATCGCGAAGTGGAAGCCGTAGCCGTCGGTTACTTTCCGAACGTATCTAGTATCCAGTTTTGAATGGCGTCCCGGGTGTTTCGAAAGGCTTCGAGATTTTCGTCTACACTTTTTCCGACGTCTGACGGATCGGGAAAACTTTGGTGTATGGTCCGAACCGTTCCGGGGTGGTAAGGACAGTGTTCCTTGGCATCGTCGCAAACGGTTACGACGACATCAAAGCATCGATCGCCAAAATGGTCGATCGTTTTCGAGAACAGGCCTCTCGTTTCCATTCCACGTTCCGCCAATACGATTAGCGCCTGTTTTTTTACCTGCGTTGCCTCTGTCCCGGCGCTGAACGCATCATATTGGTCGCCCAAATGGTGTCGTAAAAGGGCTTCAGCCATTTGAGATCGAGCACTATTGTGCGTACAAATAAACAATACGGCTCGTTTCGGCACTGGTTTATCTAAGTCTAAGGCTGGCATTTTCTGACTTCCAAGCTCGTCAAAGAATGAAGCAAGGAAAAAGTGGAGCATGGCCCTCCACACAGATGAACATCGGCGTAAAGGTAGGCATTCGAGGAACGTTCATCCACACCGCGAATTGGAAACCGTCTACCTAGCTGTAGGATGGATTCCAGACGCCGCAGCATCAGACAAAGATCTAGACAGCCCTCATTTTTGGCGGCTCGAACGAAAGAATAAAAAATGGAAGCAGCTCCACTTTTGGATATCAAAGTCGGCTACATCAATAAAAGTATTGATCCGAAAATTGATTTGGTCCACGAAATCAATCGGTTAAAATCGGAGAAAAACGCGGTTTTATTGGCCCACTACTATCAAGAGCCTGAAATTCAGGACATTGCCGACTATATCGGGGACTCGTTGGGATTGGCAAGGCGCGCCGCTGAAACAGAAGCTGACATCATTGTTTTCGCCGGTGTCCATTTTATGGCAGAAACGGCCAAAATCATCAATCCTCACAAAAAAGTCCTCCTGCCCGATTTGAATGCGGGATGCTCGCTCGCGGATGCTTGCCCAGCCGATGAGTTCGCAGCGTTTAAGGCACGCTATCCTGACCATATCGTGATTTCGTACATCAACTGCTCCGCGGCAACCAAAGCCCAAAGCGATATCATCTGTACGTCTTCAAACGCTGAACATATTGTTGGTCAGTTCCCCAAAGATCAGCCCATCATTTTTGCTCCCGACCGCAACTTGGGGGGCTACCTAAATCGAAAAATGGGCCGAGGTATGGTTCTCTGGGATGGAGTCTGCATTGTCCACCAAGTTTTTAGCGAACAAAAATTGGTTCGTTTGAAAGCCCGGCATGTGGGCGTGCCTGTTTTAGCCCATCCTGAGTGCGACGCGCCCGTTTTACGTCATGCAGATTTTATAGGATCGACCAGCCAAATTCGGAAATACGCTCGAGAAGACGTCCATGACACCTTTATCGTGGCCACCGAGGAAGGCATTTTGCACCAAATGCAGAAAGATTCTCCCCAAAAGACGTTTATCCCCGCGCCACCAGAGAGTGGGTGCAGTTGCAGCCAATGCCCTCACATGCGTCTTAACACGATCCAAAAATTATATTTGTGTTTGAAGTACGAGCTGCCAGAAATCGTCCTCGATGAACACATTCGGATAGCTGCCTTGGCGCCGATCGAGAGAATGTTGTTGATGAGTAAGGAAGTAGCCTAAAAACGCGTTACAAACGCCTTTTTCACTTCTGTCGGCAAGGACCAGTGCATTCCGGCAGGCTCCCCGAATGCCAAATACGCCTTGGAGGGCTTGGAACGCCCACGTTTTATTTGGGCTGGGAAGATGGATACCTGAGCGAAAGTATGGGACTAAATCGGCGCTGGACAATGTATTGAGGAATGGCCGCGTTCGGATCCCCGATGCCAACATACGTATAGTCGGCTATAAACCTGGTCCACAGTGGCCCGTAAATCCGGTATTCAAATTCAAAACGAAGCCTGTTTTCGTCTCCCAAGGACTCAAATAGGGATATAAATCCGACGAGCCCCGCTCGGTCTTGCCCAATCGAAACATTAAAACGATTAGATGCAAAACGCAGTCTTAAGTGATACTCGCTGAGCGGCTGCACACCGTGATAACGAAGAAAGGCATACCAAAATTCAAATCGATTGAAAATGTACATCCTTAGCTCCGTTTCAACCGAATTGCCTCTTTCAATGGCCCTCAAATCGTATCCAGCCCTTTGAGATTCATCTTCTGACACCACGCGCGCGCGCTGGCTATTCACCGTATAAAAAGAACCAAAATATCCTGATCTGAAGTCTGAACTGTTGTAGTGAAGAGCTAAACGAAAATGCAATCGAGCTAAGTCGATAAAGTTATCGTTGTCAATATCTGCCCCAATCACCATTCCTTGACCATAATCCGGTATTCTGGCTAGGTTTACGAACGGATTAAACGAAAACCCTCCGGTGGTATAGGCCTGCATGCGGATGCCCACTTCTTGACCGTCCACGGGGCTTTTTTTGGTTAAGCGAACTTTCTGATCGGACACGACTGAAGCCGAAACCGATAACGTTGAAAGAGGCGAGTCCATGCTGGAGAAGGGCTGAAAGGATAAACGTGCTCCAACCAAACCCAAAGTTGTAACATTTTCTGAAAATCCTTCGAAGGCCAACACGCTCGACGACAGTCGTGCTTCTACCCCAACCGTTCGAGCGTCTTCGGCTGCATCCGTATTTAAAAAGTTGACGAGGTGTCCCGAGCCAAGCCTGGTTCGGCTCAGCGGCCCAATTCTGACATACCTACCACCCGTCGGGGAGAGATATCGCGCGGCGCGGACGAGCCGGATCACATCATAGAATTCGTCGATATCGGGAGCATATGCCCCATATACTCCCGTGCGTACCATCCCCGCCAAATGCAGATAGGTGGGTGTTGCTCGCCTGGAAAAGTCTAAAGTCGCTGCACTATACCATTGTGGCCCTACCAGAGAAAAGCCAGCCCCTCCTTCAAAGGTCGTCAGGGGACGCCACCTGGAAATGCTTAGTTGTTCTGAGGGGTCATCTAAGGACCCAAATAAAGATGCTTGCCCGAGGGAAACATGAGAAGCTGAAGCTAACATCAACGCCGAAAAACTGATTCGTAAAGAAAACGCCAGTGTTTTGCTGGAGAAACGCTCTGTTATCAGTCTGCGGTACAATATGAAGTTGTTAAGGGGCATTGCTGGGGCCAAAATAGCATTCGTTTTGCTAATGCGAACGAGAAAACGATTGGGAATGAATCTTTCTCATATGTAGTCCAGAATTACCTGAGGGATGGCACGAATATTGGAGTGACTATGTTATCCTTTCATATTTAAACTCTTAGCAACGTGATTCGATCTTCTGCCGTCCGCCTCGGCATCCCGGTCCGACAGCTGACATTCCGTATCCTGATTCCATTTGGACTGCTCTTACTTGCCGTCTCGATTCTGTTGTCAATATTTGCGACCAACAGACTTCATGAACGCGCCTTGTACGAGCAGCAAGTTACTATTAAAACACTATTTGAAACTCAAGCGTCGGTTCACTCTACTCGCAATGGTCTGTCTGTTTTAAGCCAAAATCGAGACTGCGAGCGTGTTTGGATACTCAGCGCGACAGGCGACATTCTGGATTCGAATCAAAAGTCGGAGATTGGGACCCATCTAGAATCCAGATGGTGGGATCGACTAAAAGACGCCGATTCTGGGTTCTTACAAGAGGATGTGGACTTTGGAAATCAAGTACTTTCGCTGATGGCTCTGCATCATGCGGAGATGGGACGCTGGGTCGTAGTCGTGTCCCGGCCTGTTTCTATATGGGCGTTAACCGCGTTATACGCGGGTCTCATTTTGATTGTCGGTCTCATTTTGTGGGTACTAACGGCGGGGTTAGTCTGGGCTACGTTGTCTCAAAAAATTGCATCCCCGATAAAAAAGCTGGATGAAAGAACGCGGGAAATGATCGATGGCTCTACACTCACAGAAGCTGCACTCGGTAGACTTTTAGCAGAGACTACCACCAGCCTAGGCGAACACGCTTCCTACGTAGTAGAACTTGCGAGAAAGGTTCGTATCGCGACCGAACAAAATGCTGAATCCAAAGCGCGCTTCCGGCAAATATTTGATGGTTTGACCTCATTAGCCTTTATCCGATCGCCAAAAGGAAAAATAGTGCTTTCCAACAAAGCGCTCGCTGGGCGCCTATCCGTCGATCCTGCTTGGATTGAGGGGCAGCCTTTGCACATGCTCAAGGGCTATGTACCTGTATCTCACCTTGAAACGTGGTTTTCCAAGGAAAGTGCGTCAAAAATAGGGATTGATCGAGTCGAACTGTATCCCGCTCACAACAGTGAACTCTCTGTTCCGATCGCGCTCTCCATTCAACCCATTCAGTTTGAAGGACTTTCCTGCCACCTGGTGCTTGTGGAAGAGATTCATAAGGAAGAAATTGAAGGGGAGGATGTGCGTCCAATAAACGACGTGACTAAAACAGATGGAGATCTGGTTTCGGCCAAAAGTGGATCGGGCGATGGTTCCAATACCGAATTTAACCTTTCGTCCCTACCGTTTCCTACTCCTTCCGCGCAACCAACTCCGGCTCAAGATCAACTATTGAATGGCCTGATGGAGGCCACAGGGCAATTCGTTGTGGTATTTAACGATGACGCAAAAACCATATTTTGGTCTCCAGCGGCAAAAATAATAACCGGATTGACTATGGAAGATATTCCGGATATGAAATCGTTTGCAGAAAAAGTGTTTACCACCAAGCAAGAACGAAAGCTTTTCAAAACCTGGATAGACGGTGCTCCAGACGAGCGCAGTCAAGAGCTAAAAGTTCGGATACTCGACGGAACAGCTACCAGTCGATGGTACGCTTCTGAAATTGATTTGGGCCTCGACCACTCGGTTGGAGCCTTGTGGGCCCAAATCGATACCAACATTGCACGAAAGTCGGCTTCAAAAAGGGAACCCGTTGCTTAGTGACGGTTAGTAGCAATAATTATGAAACCAGTACCATCCGCCACAGAAACCATAGACGCCTTCCAAATGAAGGAAGCGTTGGACCAACTGAAGGCCCAGTTGTCGAAGATCCATCATGACGTCAACAATCCAGTGACCGTCGTGAGTGGTAACATCGAACTTATACGAGAGTTGGCCAAAGCCCTTGGTGTTGAAACCGATTTTGATGGTCCACTACACGACATGCAGATTGCACTTGACGATCTTACCGAGCGCATAGACAAATTGATGATTGTTCGAAAAATTGTTACGAATCTGTCAGACAAGCTTTAATTAACGCCCCGGACCATGCGAGCTGGTTTCCATCTGTTAGCTCTTTCATTCCTTTTTATGTTTCCCTTGGTGTCAAGGGGACAAAGCGTGCGGACCGAAACCTCAAACACGCCCGATGGAAGGCTTCATGTTGATTTTTATTTCGACTGGGAGACCTCTCTAGCCGAATTTGTGGACTCTGCGAAGGTGGTATCATGGTCTGAAGTCATTGTGGATCAACTCACTGGTGGATTATTGAATGCCTCCACCACGATCGACTTACCTGACTTCGCGCAGCCATCGGTTCGTGTGGTGCAAAGACAATTTGATGAAAGCCCGGTTAGTGCGGCTCCGGCAACGGCCCAAGGGGGCGAACGTGAGGCCTGGTACGCTGGGCTTGGCTGGTTGAAAAAGAATCCAGTGGTCGATATTGCCGTTCCCGTTTTTGTAATTGATCGAGAGGAAGGTGTACTTAGGCGATTTCGACATGTACAAGTTGAGGTGACCCCCGGAGTACCTGAAGCAGATGGTACGACTCAGTTAGATCGTGCATTCAAAAGCGGATCCGTAATAAATAGTGCGTTATCGACGGGGCAATTGTTTAGGTTATCGATAACCGAATCGGGCATTTACCGAGTTAATCGGACGCTTTTAACGGCACTTGGGCTGAATCCAGATACCATTGATCCTAATTCGATTGAAATAGTAGGAAATGGCGGCAGACCACTGCCTGCTCTAAATGCCATCGACCGAATTCAGGACCTACGTTCCATACCCATCGGTCGGTCGGGGGGAGGAGATGGCAATTTTGGCGCTTCTGATGAGATTGTTTTTTATGCGAGCGGGCCATCTGGGTGGACATATACCAACGGCAAATTTGAACATTATGTCCATCCGTACTCCAACGAAAATGCCGTTTTTATAAAAATTGGGACGGGTAGCGGCCCCGAACTTACCTCGCGTCCGTATTCACCAAGTGCTTCGATGCCCGTTTTTTCGTCGACCACTGGACGGTACTTTCTGGATGTTGAGGAAAGGGTTTGGAGCCGGGAGCACGGAAGTGGAACGGACTGGATGAGCAATACCATTCGATCAGGAGGTAGCCGAGACTTTTTGACGGGATTGATCTTACCTGGATTACAGGCGGGGACAATTGATTATGAAGCCAGAGTAGCCATTGCATCCAATCCTAGAGCTACGGTGGCCATGGTTTCCGGTACGACCACCTTGGCGCAACGAACAGCTCCACTCGCGACGACTCAAAACTCTGAAGACCCTTCGGCTTCTGCAACAACGTTTTCCTTTCAACAGTCCGTGGTAGCGGGGCAGCCCATTAATCTCACCATGCGGCTGTTGAACCAAACCAATGAACCGGAAGCTTCCTTTGATTGGGTTCGAGTCACCTATAGCCAAGAATTAGTTCGGGGAGCTTCAGGACCTCTTTATTTTACGACTAGACCAGGACTCGTTGGATGGCAAGCGTATGAAATCAGTGGATTTTCAGAAGTACCCAAAGTGTGGGACATTACGGATGGTCGCTACTTCACGTCCTATGACGTCGGCAATGTGTCAGGTAAATATGTGGTTCAAATACCTGCCAACGACGTCCTAACCCGCCCCAGGGATCTGGTGTTTTTCGTTCCTTCCGACATTATAAACGTAGTCGCTTCGCAGTCTTCTCCTGTTCCAAACCAAAATTTGCATGGGGTTACGGGGTTTCCTGACATGGTAATCGTGGCCCCGGCGGCCTTTTTGCCTGCGGCAGAGCGCCTGGCTGCCCATCGCCGTAACGATAATTTGAATGTCGTCGTGGTTTCGCAAGCCCAAGTATTTAACGAATTTGCTGGCGGAGTACCCGATATGAGAGCTGTTCGGGATTACTTGCGATTTTTGTACGTCCGTGCCCCGCAGAACCAGCTTCCAAAATACCTGCTCTTAATGGGGGATGGGCATTACGATTTCAGAGGAAAATCGGCGGTAACTAAACCTTTACTAAACCTCGTCTTCCCCTATGAAACCGATGAGTCTCTGTTTACGGACGGGACGTTTACGTCGGACGATTATTTCGGCCTGCTAGATACGAACGAGGGTGTTTGGACCTATACGTCTTTCACCCAACAATCGTCTGAGAGAGTGGACATAGGCATTGGTCGGTTCCCCGTTCAGACATTGGCCGAAGCGGAAATGATGGTAGATAAAATTATCTCCTACGAAAACCCATCCACGTTCGGATCTTGGAGGACCCAATACACGGCTGTTGCTGACGACGGTCCAACCGGGCTTTCGGGGACGCAAAACGACAATGATTTGCATTTGGCAAACGTCGATCAGGTTGTCGAATTGGTGGCCAGAGAGTTATATCCTCAAATAAACCTGCATAAAATTTACGCCGAGACCTACGAGCGGGTATTTCTAAATGGCTTTAGGATTCCGGAGGCCAAACGCGAGTTCAGTGCGGCGCTAAACCGAGGAACGCTGATATTGAACTATAGCGGGCACGGCGGGCCAGATGGCTTAGCGCAGGAAGAGATTTTTACTAAGGAAGATGCGCTAGCGCTAACCAACAAAGATAAATTGGCCATTTTCATCACGGCCACTTGTTCATTTGGATGGTGGGACCTGCAAGAGTCCCAAAGTGGTGCGGAGCTCTTGTTGCTCAATCCGAATGGGGGTGCAGTAGCCATGTTGACTACGGTGCGATTGGTGTATACCTCTGGTGCGACGGACGCCTTAAATGCAGGTTTGAATCGGGATTTGAATATTGCCATGTTCAAGACGGACATCAATGGCCTGCCCCGGCGCCTAGGAGATATACTTGCCGAAACCAAAAACACCTCGGCTGGGCTTCAAGGAAACAGTCGAAAATTCAATCTCTTGGGCGACCCTTCCATGCGTATTGGCTTGCCGTCCGGTGGCGCCGTGGTTTCACAACTCAATCAGACGTCCTTGGCCACCCAAACGGGTCAAATGAAGGCGCTCGATCTCGTAAATATTGCTGGCGAGATCCAACATGCCAATGGGTCCACGAACACCACTTTTAACGGTTCGGTAGACGTTACCGTGTTTGATGCGGAGCGCAAGGTGCCGCTTTTGGTCCGTTTTTACAATCCGACCAGTTATTTTCGACAGAGGGAAGATTTGCTTTGGCGGGGCGCTGTACAGGCGGTAAATGGCAAGTTCAATGCGGAATTCGTAGTGCCAAAAGATATTAGTTATTCAAACCAATCCGGCCGTATAGCGGTGTATGCGCAGGCGCCCGAGTTTCAAGCCATAGGCTTTACAGAAAACTTTTTGGTGGGGGGGACCTCTTCTGCGCCGCCAAATGATCAAGATGGTCCCCAAATTCGATTATTTCTCAATGATTCAACATTTGTAGCCGGCCAAACGGTCGATTCCAACCCGGAGTTAATCGTTAAATTGTTTGATTCCTCGGGCATTAACACGGTTGGGACAGGAGTCGGACACGAAATGCTGATGTCTTTGGATGGAAAGGACAGCGCGGCCGAAGATATTGGCAGTGGTTTTCTCGCCGAGACAAATTCCTTTCAACGAGGGGTCGTTCGATGGCCCCTATCGGACCTCGAACCGGGCCCACATAGCCTAAGCGTACGGGCTTGGGACGTTTTAAATAACTCTAATACGACAGAACTTGCATTTAATGTCGCAAATGATGAGGTATTAGACGTACTTAACGTGTATAACTATCCGAACCCCATGAATCGGGAAACCCGATTCGTGTTCGAACATAATCAGCCCCAAGGGACCTCAGCTGAGGTCCAAATTCGCATCTATACGCTTAGCGGACGACCGATACGAACCATACATTCGGATGAAGCGCTTCCTGCAGGTGTTCTGGGAAGTGGACCTATTCAGGTCTACTGGGATGGAAAAGACGACGATCTTGACCGTCCTGCAACCGGAATCTATCTGTATCGTTTGAGAGTGGTAACTCACGGCTCGAATGGAGACCGACAGGTCAGTGAGCACATAGAAAAATTAGCTATCATTCGATAGTTTTTGACCGATACATTGTAACACATAGACGTAACAAGATTTTATTGACAGAACGGATACTAAAACTCGTTTTTATCAATCATTGTAACGGCGGAACGGCCGGACCTAGCAATTTACCTGTTTAGGTCTACGACTGTCCTTTAAAATAAGTGCTTACAGAATGTACGTAGTGAACAGACACGACGACCAGTTTTCTTCTAAAACCAACACCGGTTTTCCTAAAACTAACCAGTGTTTTCCTAGAACTAAATCGTCCCCTTTCAATCCAATCCTGACGTCACGTCCAATCCAGATTTCCAAACGAATCATGCATCCCATTTCGCGCATCGCGTTGTTTTTGTTCGTGGCGGCAGCATTGTTGCCAACTGTAGCTTCAGCGCAAGTTGGAGGATCTGCGGTTGTTTTTCTAAAAATTGAACCAGATAGCCGTGCTTCAGGAATGGGGAATGCCGGGGTTGCCTTGGCCGATAATGCGAGTGCCATTTTCTGGAATCCGGCTGGTTTAGCCTTTCAAACGGGAACTGAAGCGGCTATTACACACTCTACTTGGTTGCCAGAGTTCAAGGCAGACCTCTTTTATGAGTATTTGATAGCCAAACACCACGTTCCTGGTTGGGGAACGTTCGGAGCGCATCTTACCTACCTATTCTTAGGTCAGCACGAAGGTCGCGACGCACAGAATAATCCTACGGGAACGTTTCGTTCGTATGACTTGGCAACGGGCCTTTCATACGGTGTTAAACTGAACGATCGCATTGGTGTGGGTACCAGCTTGCGCTTCATCTATTCCAATTTGGCACCTGGCCAAACCGTTGGCGCCCAAGAGACTAAAGCCGGTGTCTCAACAGCTTTTGATATTGCTGCTCTGTACCGTACCCGTAAATTTGCCATGGGAGAGACCATGAAAGGCGAATTCTCAGCCGGTTTTAACCTAGCGAACATGGGTAACAAGATTCAGTATTCTGATAATGCCCAGGCCGATCCGATTCCGACCAATATCCGCTTTGGATATGCATTCAAGATGGATTTTGACGAATTCAACAGTTTGACATTGGTAACTGATCTAAACAAAGATCTTATCCACTATTCTGACTCGTCATCAACGGCCGATCCATTCTATAAAGCTGTTTTTACCTCTTGGTCACCGGTTAAAGTTCGTACGAATGCCCTTGCGGACGACGAAGCACAGTTCAAATCTTTGGGTGTACTTAGTCAATTGACCGTCGGAACTGGTTTTGAATACTGGTACAACAACTTGTTTGCCCTGCGCGGTGGATATTTTTACGAGAACCCAAATAATGGTAATCGGAAGTATATGACGCTCGGTGCTGGAGTTCGGATGAGTATTATCGGGATAGATTTTTCGTACATCTATGCAGAACAAAACTCTCCGCTAGCCAACACCATGCGCTTTTCGATGCTAGTTAATTTCGAGAAGTAGGGTCGCACGGCGAAGACAAGAGTGGTAAATTCATTTTTTCAACCGCTCAAATCGACGCAGCGGAAACCACGGATCGCTGGGTATCACATGCTCGTCTTCTCCCTACCTCATGGTAGGTTATCACTGATTTGGATTCCATTAGCGCAGCTTGCGATTAAAGCGGAAACGTTTTTGAGTAGATCGCCAAGTCGAGGTAGCCGATGGGTAACGGTCGGCTACGTTCTGGGATGGCTGCTGTTATGGGGTCCTGTTTCGGAAGCCTATAGCCAACAACGCGTTGCACCAGCGGTGGTCAATGTGGTGGCTCTTATGGTAGAATTCCAACCCGACTCCTCCCGTTTTACGACGGGAAATGGGACGTTTCAGGGGCCTCTTTTTAGTGGTGTTGAAGCACCTCGTCTGGATCCGCTTCCGCACGATGCAGCCTATTTTAGCTCTCATTTACGTTTTTTAGAACATTATATCGCCAAAGTCTCTGACGGACGTACCAACCTAACCAGCTTCGTTTTGCCGAACATCGTTCGGGTCTCCCACGAAATGGGCTATTATAGCCCAACGGGTAAAGATGCTGGCGATGATTCTGAATTGGTTAAGTTGGCCTCTCTGGTCAAAGAAGCGTGGACCATCGCGGAAGCGCAAAACGTACAGCTACCCTCCGGTATTTCGTCGACTAACACGGCATTTATGCTTTTTCACGCGGGCGTAGGAAGGGACATTGAGCTATTAGGAACTACGCTCGATAAGACGCCCGAGGATTTGCCTTCGCTCTTTTTGGGTAGCGACACCTTGAATCGGTTGGGGGTAGGGACGTTAATGGTGGATGGTGTTTCTATCCATAACACCTTGATCATCCCCCGCACGGAATCTCGATTGGGATTCGATTTCATCGCAGAAAAGCCGTTTCTCGTTGAATTGTCCATCAATGGATTGATCGCCGCCAGCTTTATGAATTACCTAGGCGTTCCCGATCTTTTCAACACTAAAACGGGCGAAAGTGCTATTGGCCCGTTCGACGTGATGGATGCACTAGGTATTTTTGCATTTGGGGGACTATTCCCGCCGGAGCCCAGCGCTTGGACCAAACAGTATGTAGGCTGGGCGGACGTCACCACGTATCAAGACACGTCCAATCGGGCGGCGACTCTCCGATACGGCGGAGACCCGGGCCGAAACGAAGTTGCAAAGGTTCTTATTTCAGACAACGAGTATTTTCTGCTGGAAAACAGACACCGGGATCCCGAAAATGACGGCATAAAGATGCAGGTTTGGAAGGATGGCGTGACTAATGAGGTTGTTTTTCCAAATGCAGACCCCGTTTTCAATGATGTTACGATCTCTGGCTTTGAAGGCGGAGTTGTGGTTGGGGTGGATCAATACGATTTTGCACTTCCGGGTGGCGAAGATGAATTTGGGAATCCACTTTTGGGCGGTCTGCTTATTTGGCACGTGGACGAAAATCGAATTAACGCCGGAATTTTAACGAATAGCGTCAATTCCGATCCACTAGCTAGGGGCCTTGACCTCGAAGAAGCCGACAGTGGGCAGGACATTGGGTTTAGTTCAAATGGCGGGCTTTTCGGCCCCCGATTTGATTTAGGCTCCCCATTTGATTTCTGGTTTGAATCAAATCCCGTAACGGTTAGAACGAACCTAGGGCGTGATATCAAATTGTACGAGAATCGGTTTGCTTCCGATACCTATCCCTCTAGTCTTGCAAACAATGGCTCCTCCAGTTCGGTCTCCATTACGGAAATTTCTGACCCACGGGTGGACATGTCGTTTGTGATTGATCAAAAGGAGTCTGCTTTTTGGAATGCCGAAAGCCAAGAAATACTGCCTCTAACGCACGAATTCATTCAAAAGAACACGTTGGTCGGACGGTTAGGGCCGTCGCCTCAAAACAGCACAGAACGCGTCCCCTTTGTTTTCGGGAAAGCGGAAAACGGTACCTACGGGATATACGCAGAGCAGTGGCTGTTGGAAGACTTAGAGGCCGTACGGCCTGTTGCAGGCCCTTTTGGGGTGGTCGCCGTTACCCAGACTTCACTAGTCTGGATAGACCCGGATGGCCTGATCCAGTCTGTTGAAATAGGCCCCCCAGGAGGCCTTTTACGAACGACTTCTAACCTTTCTTGGTATCAGGAAGGGGAGCAACTCCATGTTAGACTTGGGGTTATGTTGGGTACTGGCCCAGCTATCGTGAATGGAAGTTTTGGTACCAACTCCCCGATGTCGGCTACTTTAGAAGCGGTGTCTGCTCCGGTGGTTCGTATCGTGCAGCGCAACCGAACCTCCGCTGCGGCCTTCCTCCTGATGGGGGATACGCTAGTCGACGAATTGACCGGTACCAATGTCGTATTGCAGCTACCTACGGCGGCTCCAGGCGACTTGGCAGGCGCTTCTCCATTTGATCTAAGTGTCGATGCGAATGGTTGGTTGGTAGCATTTACGGACAGAAATACATCGTCCGTGCACATGGTGCATCAATCAGGTGAAACCTACGAGGCTTTCTTTACCGATTGTGTTCCAGGGAACGCCCTGATTTCCGATTTGACGTCGAATGGCAAGGGAGACGTTTTGGTTGGTTGCGGATCGGCGATTTATGGGTATTACGGAAACGGCGTATTGATCGGGGGATTTCCATTCCAACTAAAAGGAAAAGCCATCTCGGAGCTGACAGTGGCCGAGGAGGGGGCATCCAAACTAAGATATGTCGTGGTCCAGACGGACCTTGGAAATCTGGATGGTTTTACATTCGGAGATCGAGTGCAACGAATTGAAGGTTTCCCGCTCTCCATCGGAAGTCCGTCGGAGATTGCGCCATTCGTTTGGGGTGGGCATATGTTGACGCTTTCTGGAAACGGTACACTCAAGACCTGGACAGCGCAAAGCACCCTCGATTTGACGTCCCGAAACGTTATCGGACTGGACTTGGCGAATTACTCTGTGTCCCCGTCACCACCGGGCAGCTCTTCAGGCACCAGACTTCTGGAGCCCGCGGAAACGTACAATTGGCCCAATCCAATCTCGGAAAGCAAGACTCACATCCGATTTATGACTGCCGAAACGGCTGACGTTACGGTTACGATTATCGATACGGTTGGGCAATTAGTCGAGAAGTTTGATTCCGTCACCTCCATAGGCGGACTTCCTACGGAAATCGTTTGGAATACCTCCGTTGGTAGCGGCATTTACATTGCTCGGGTACAGGCCCGATCCGTTGGAAGTGGTCGCAGTGACACCAGACTCATTAAAATGGCTGTCGTACGATGAAAAATCGGCTTCGATATATTCTGATTTTTCTTTTGATGGTCTACGGCGGGTCTTCGACTGTGATGGCGCAAGAATCCATCGCTTGGTATGACTATGTACGGAGCGATCTAAAGTGGTATACCATCGAATCCGAGCACTTTCTAGTGCATTTTCATTCGGATGAAACAGGTGCTGGTAGTCGAACGGCGCGGGTGGTCTCTCAGATAGCCGAAGATATGGTTGGCCCTATCACCGAGTTGTACGACTACACGCTGGATACCAAGGTCTCTTTCGTTTTGAAGGATTATGAGGACTACTCCAATGGTGCGGCCTATTTCTTCGATAATGTCATCGAAATATGGGCTCCTGCCCTAAATACGCCGTTTCGAGGCGACCACAATTGGCTCAGAAACGTAATATCGCACGAGTTTACGCACATGGTTCAGGTCCAAAAGACCATGAAAACCACCCGTAAGCTGCCGTTTTTGTACCTGCAGTTTTTAAACTATGAAAAGGTTACACGGCCAGACGTGTTGTATGGGTTTCCTAATGTATTGGCTTCCTTTCCCGTTCCGATTTTGAATAATCCTGCCTGGTTGGCGGAAGGTAGCGCACAATATCAACGCGAATGGTCTGATTTCGACCGCTGGGATTCGCATCGCGACATGATGCTCAGAACCCAAGTTTTAGCCGGGGAAGAGCTGACTTTAGCCGAAATGGGAGGTTTTTATTCCCATACGAGCCTAATGCGTGAGTCGGTCTATAACCACG
>CALEEY010000113.1 GCA_937877085.1 uncultured Bacteroidota bacterium | reverse complement strand
ACTTCTTTAAGCAAAAATGTGCTGGAACTACGGCCTATGTCTATGTCGGAAAGCCTGAGCTGCTCAAAACGGTAGGCCTTCGGACAACCTGGAAGAAAGAACTGGTAAACGGCGCACTAGATGGCCGCTTGGCTAGGTACGACATGTATGCGGGTCAACGCGAAAAAGACCGTTTGCGCCGGGAAGCACAGGAAGCCGCAGCCGAGTAATACTAACAGACCTTGTTTTACATTTTCTGGTCTTGAATTTGACCGTACTCGTAAGCACATGAATCGCTTTTCGGACGGCTTCTAGTTGATTCATTTTTACCTGTCTTTATGCTAGTCTCGGGGAGTAGTTTGGCAACCAAAATAGATTTATGCCCGTAAGGCCTCCAAAATCTAGGTTGTCCGACTTTTGAAAATGGTAACTCAAATGCCCAAATCGCTCCTTTCCATGGTGACCTTGTTATTTTTTGCCTTCCTCTGGCTCGCTCCTGCACAAGCACAACAAGCACCGGCCACTCATGAGGCCGTAGCCGCCGATGTCGAATCGGTTGACGCCATCATGGCAGCCGTTTATGACGTGATTTCTGGCGGAAAGGACGTCGAAAGAGACTGGGATCGATTCCGCTCATTGTTTCTTCCTGATGCACGCCTTATCCCAACCCAATGTGGGCCTCAAGGTAACTGCCGCGTGATTAACTGGACCGTGGACCAATACATCGAAGCGGCCGGTCCCACGCTCATGGTGCGTGGTTTTTTTGAAACGGAAACGCACCGAGTGGAAGAACGCTTCGGCAATATTGCCCACATTTTCAGTACGTATGATTCCCGCTTTCTGCCAGAAGATCCCGAACCCTTTCAGCGCGGCATCAATAGTTTTCAATTGATGAACGACGGCAAGCGTTGGTGGGTAGTCAACATTTTTTGGCAAGGCGCCGGACCGAATGTGCCGATTCCGGCCAAATATGGTGGGTAAGTGCTTGTGGCCGATTCCGAGTATAGTTAAGAGTGTCAGATAACTGCACGATTGCCGTGGCCGAAGATTGCCGTTAGAGGCGGGATGCGATTAAAAATCGCATCCCGCCTCTCTTTTTATACGGCCGATTGCAAGCCTAAGTGCTCCACGAAAGGCTGATAATCGCGGTCTGAGAACAACAGTTTGTGACCCTCGCTGATACAAAAACTTGCGACAATAACATCAGCCGTTTTCCGGATAGTAATTCCTTTCTTGCGGAGTTTCCTGTAGTTCTGAGCGCAAATGATGGCTCTTTTAGGTTCCAACAATGTATGAATGGGGAGCACTTGTAGCCTTTTTTTGGCCTTTTCGTACTCAATATCTTGCCTAAACCCCTGCAATATTTCAACCAAAATAAGGTCTCCCATACCCACCATCTCATTACCTAGAACTGCGTCGAGGTAATTCGATTCTTTGGTTGAGGCACCGTTGAAAAAGTCTATCCATACGCTGGAATCAACAATTATCATAAATCAGTTCGCATTTCGTCAAGGTTGCCTTCCCAATGAAGCTTGCCCCTCAATTCCTTAATTTTTTTCGCTTGGTCCAGTAGAATTAGAGTCTGTAATCCTAATTCTACAGCATCTTTCTTCGTTTTCAATCCTGTGACGGCAAGGACTTTTTTCATTAGTGCATCGTCGATAACAATATTGGTTCGCATGGCAGATCTGATGATGGTGTATAATTCTACCATTTATACACATCCCGCAAGGTTGTTCCAAATGCGATCGATCAATCCATTTGAGTTTTGACCCTCACATCTTCCTTGCGTAACCCTTTTCGCCCGCCCAGACTTAATCTTTTCCCGACCGACCAGCTCTAATAGCCTTACGTTCTGCCCACAATTAGCTAGTTAGGCGTTCTCTTTCAGCGCCATAAGGATGACTCGGAGCGCCATATTGAGCACGTCCTCTTCGATATTGAGGGGGGGTGCAATCCGAATCAGGCTGTTGGAATGGAGTGTCCAGCCCAACAAGACCCCGTCATTGAGACAAGTTTTAGTGACTTTGGCCGTTAGCTCGGCGTCTCGAAGGTCCAGCCCTAACATGGCTCCTTTTCCTCGGATTTCTCGAATGCTTGGGTGCTTTAGCGTGTCCCGGACTTGCTGCTCAATTTTGAGCGCTCTGGCTGGCAGGTTTTCATTGGTCAACACTTCCAGGGTGGCCAGTGCCGCGGCGCAAGATACCGGGTGACCCCCAAATGTAGTCACGTGACTCAGTGGTGGGTTGGTGCGGAAAGCGTTCATCGTTTCGCGCGACGAAACAAAGGCCCCTAGCGGCATGCCGCCGCCCATAGCTTTGGCGAGCGTAATAATATCGGGCACCACGCCAAATTGTTCGAATGCGAACATGGTCCCGGTTCGTCCAAAACCTGTCTGAATCTCATCAAAAATGAGCAGAGCACCTGTTTCCGTGCATTTCTTTCGCAACGCTTGGTGCCACTCGGCTGATGGCACAACAATCCCACCTTCACCCTGAATAGGTTCAGTGATCACGCACGCGACGGTATCGTCAATTGCGGAAAGGGCGCCTATGTCTCCGAAAGGTAAAAACGTCACTTCGGGTAGCAGCGGTAAAAACGGATTCCGATACACTTCGCGCCCTGTAACCGAAAGGGATCCATGGGAATCGCCGTGATACGAGTTTTCGAATGAAACCATCCGAGTGCGCCCAGTAGCCTTTTTGGCTAATTTTAAAGCTCCCTCGTTGGCTTCTGTACCCGTCATCGTGAAATAGACGACATCCAGTCCATCGGGTAGCGCTTTCGTCAGGGCCGCTGCGTATCGAGATTGCGATCCTTGGATAAACTCGCCATAGACCATGACGTGGAGATGCTTGTCCAGCTGCCTACGGACCGCTTCAATAACCCGTGGATGACAATGTCCGAGCGAAGAAACCGCAATTCCGCTAATTAAATCGATGATCCGCCGCCCATCCTTCAGATATATGTAAGAACCGACGGCACGGTCGACCTCAAGCCCCAGTGGGGAATCGCTGGTCCAAGCGAGGTGTTCGGCGAACTGCTGTTGTGGATTTTGCACGATTCTTGCATCAAATATTTGGGACAGATGGGGGTTTGTACACTATCTTAGAGCAAAACGGGGCCATCCTCGTCTCAATTTACAGGATATTTAGCGACATGACCATTATTTCGGTGCAAAAAGCGATTCAAAACGGACCTTCTAAGGGGTCTGCGCTGCATCATGGTCATCAGATGGAGATTTTCGACTAGGTATTCCCCGAATTTTATTGTTTTTCAGGGCATCCCGGTCGTTACTAGGGTGCCTTTTTTATTTTACAGTTATGAACAATCGACTCCGACTCGCTATTCAAAAATCCGGACGCCTGTCCGACGACACCATCGATCTCTTGGGTGCCTGCGGGATCCATATAAGCCGTCCCGATCGAAAGCTGCGGGCGCTATCTGAGCAGTTCAATCTCGAAATCCTCTTTTTGAGAGATGACGACATTCCAGGCTACGTCGCTGACGGAGTAGCCGACGCTGGAATCGTGGGTGAAAACGTCATTTTTGAGAAAAACAAGGAAGTTGAAACGATGGAGCGCCTAGGTTTTGCCAAATGCCGACTGTCCATTGCCCTCCCCAACTCGTTTCCATACAGCTCGGCGGCAGATCTCAACAATCTCCACATTGCCACCTCCTATCCCGGTTTACTGGAACGTTTTTTCAAGGAAAAAGGCGTCTCGGCGTCCATCCATGAGATTTCGGGTTCGGTTGAAATTGCACCAGGCATTGGCTTGGCCGACGGTATTTGCGATATCGTGAGTTCGGGTAGCACGCTCATTAGCAACGGTTTACGGGAAGTTGAAGTGGTCCTTCAATCGGAAGCGGTTTTGATCGCATCTCCAACTATTTCTGCAGATAAACGCAGCCGCTTGGATCGTTTGCGGTTCCGTCTGCAGTCCGTCTTAAAAGCGAAGCAGCACCGATATATCTTAATGAACGTTCCCAACGAGTCCCTCTCCGAAGTCATCCAAATCCTTCCGGGGATGAAAGCGCCAACTGTTATGCCGTTGGCGACCGAAGGATGGAGCTCTGTACATTCGGTTATTCCCGAAAACACCTTTTGGGATGTAATTGAGAAGCTTAAAGCGGCCGGTGCGGAGGGAATGTTGGTCATTCCCATTGAAAAGATGGTGCTGTAATCATGATTCAAATCAACAATCCAGACCGGTCAACCTGGGCCGAAATCTGTTCTCGACCCCTCGGCTCGGGCGCGGACCAAACCGAGGCCGTCGCAACCATCCTTTCGGATGTAATTTCTAACGGCGATGAAGCCCTTTTTCGTCTCACAAAGCAATTTGACGGGGTCGACTTATCGGCGTTGGAGGTTTCAACCGAGGGTGCAGAAGTAGATTCTGCGCTGGAAGAAGCCATGGTTATAGCCATCCGGAATATTACAGCGTTCCACTCGGCTCAGAAGGAGCCCATCGTTGAGATCGAGACCACTCGTGGCGTTCGTTGTTGGCGAAAATCCGTGGGGATAGAGAAAGTCGGCTTATACGTTCCGGGCGGAACGGCGCCGCTTTTTTCAACCGTATTAATGCTAGGCATTCCGGCGCAGTTGGCCGGCTGTAAAGAGATAACCCTTTGCACGCCGCCACAAAAGGATGGAAGTATTCACCCGGCCATACTGTATGCGGCCCGTCAGGCAGGGATTGACCGCGTTTTTGCTGTGGGGGGTGCCCAGGCCGTTGCGGCTATGGCATACGGAACAGAAACCATCCCGAAAGTCGATAAAATATTCGGGCCCGGAAACCAGTGGGTAAACGCAGCCAAACAGTTGGTGGCGGCCGATGGAGTGGCCATCGACCTACCCGCGGGCCCCACCGAAGTCGCCCTTTTGGTGGATGATTCGGCCAATCTAGCTTTTGTCGCCGCCGATATACTGGCCCAAGCCGAGCACGATACGGTTAGCGATGTTTTCGTTGTGGCTTTAGAAGGGGTCGACACCGCTCGGCTCGAGGAAATAGTTGATGAACAGCTGGCAACGCTTCCCCGCCGCGATATTGCGCGCGCGGTTGTATCGAACGCACGAATAGTTACTGTAGAGACTTTGGGCGATGGAATTGACCTGATCAATGCCTACGCACCCGAACATTTAATAATTCAGACCCATGCGCCCGATACGTGGGCCGAGCAGGTAGTGAACGCGGGGTCTGTGTTTATTGGGCCATGGACGCCGGAATCTTTGGGCGACTACGCTTCTGGGACCAATCATACGCTACCCACCAGCGGGGCGGCTCGCTCCTTTTCGGGAGTATCGCTCGATTCTTTTGTACGAAAAATTACGTTTCAGCGGGCATCGGAGGAAGGACTTCGCGCGCTCGGACCCCACGTTGCCGTCATGGCCCGCGCCGAGGAGTTGGAAGGCCATGCAAGGGCAGTAGATTTTAGGCTGAGTTCAGGCTCGTCGAGTGCGATGCGTACGGCATTCGTTCGCAGAAACACTAACGAGACGAAGATCTCGGTGCAATTGAATCTAGACGGAAAAGGCCGAGCCGATTGTCAAACCGGATTAGGCTTTTTTGACCATATGCTCGATCAGATTGCAAGGCATTCGGGCATCGATTTGACCGTGCGCTGCGACGGAGACCTGGAAGTCGATGAGCACCATACGATTGAAGATACGGCCATCGCCATGGGAGAAGCCTTTTCAAAAGCACTTGGGGACAAGCGCGGCATCACTCGATTCGGGTTTACCAGCCCCATGGACGACGCACTGGCAAGCGTTGCCCTCGACTTGTCGGGCCGTGCATGGCTGGTTTGGGACGTAGAGCTCAAGCGCGAACGGGTCGGCGATGTACCAACCGAGATGTTCAGCCACTTCTTTAAATCCTTTTGCGACGGCGCCAAAGCAAATTTAAACGTGTCGGGAAGGGGCGAAAACGAACATCACATGGTCGAATCCATCTTTAAAAGTTTTGCAAGGGCGCTAGGCATGGCCGTTGCTAAATCGGGTGATCAGGATGTTTTACCCACTACCAAAGGGACACTCTAAGGGTTGGCTTTTAGGCAACTCAAGTCGAACATCAACTATCTACTCCAAACAATCTATTTACTCCAAACAGGCCGTCTACCCCAAAACAGTCCTTCTATGTCCGTAGCCATTCTCAAATACAACGCAGGCAATGTGCAGTCGGTCCTGTTCGCCATGAAACGATTGGGTACAGAAGCCATCGTGACCAATGACCACGCGGCGCTTCGCGCCGCCAGCCACGTCATTATTCCTGGTGTTGGGGAGGCCGGATCGGCCATGGCCTATTTCAAAGAGCACGGACTCGACACCCTTTTTCCAACCCTAACGCAGCCCGTTTTGGGCATTTGCTTGGGGCTTCAAGTCATGTGCTCGCACTCAGAAGAGGCCGATACGCCATGTTTGGGCATCTTTCCAAACCGCGTTCGGTTGTTTCGTCCGGGCCCTCGTGGTGGGGACCTTTCAGCGGCGGAAGCTTCGGAGGCGGCGGCGGGGGTGGCATCTGACGCTGAAGTAGCGGCGGCCGGGGCGGCGGCTGAAGTAGCGGCGGCGGGTTCGCCGCGCCGCCCATCACCCGAAAAAGTCCCTCAAATTGGATGGAATACGGTTTCTCACGAAGCGACTGGCCTTTTCGAAGGCATCGACTCTCCCAGCTATATGTACTACGTCCACAGTTACTATGCTGAACCCGGCGCCTATCAGGTGGCTACTACCAATTACATAACTCCATTTGCGGCCGCCTTGGTCAAGGACAACTTTTACGCCGTCCAATTTCATCCGGAAAAAAGTGCAGATGCCGGAGAGCGTCTGCTGAAGAACTTTTTGGCGCAAAAGTAGAAAAGCTGTCTCTTCCTAGAAAATGATCCGATGTTATGGGCCCAACTCTTCGGGGCCTTTTTGAACACACCTGCTTCTATCGTATTATGCGTACTGGTACCATCATGGTATCACTATATGCCCTTAAAAGTTAGAGAACTGATCCGGCCCAAAAACTATTAAAATGAAGCCCAGCGATAGATACCTAAAGTTTGTAGAATGGTCCGAAGAAGATCAATGCTATGTCGGGACCTGCCCTGGATTGATGTATGGTGGTGTTCACGGCCCCCACGAGACTGAGGTTTATAAAGATCTGTGCACGGTGGTTGATGAGTGGATAGAAACCTTGAAGAAAGATGGTGAGCCCTTGCCGCCGTCGACAGCGGGACGAGATTATTCCGGCAAATTCATGTTACGAGTCGGAAAGGATCTCCATAAATCGCTTGTTGTGGACGCCCTACGAAATGACGAGAGCTTGAACAGTCTTTGCGTTAGACTTCTGAAAAAAGGCAGTCATAGGGTTGCATCGAATCGAGGCGTGAGGAGTCAAAGAGCTTAACCCGTTCGCACGCCTGTTTCGCTCGACGTATTTATTCCTGATATTCGGCATCGAATCATGGCGGGCGCGAACCTGCCCCGAAAATTGCTTGCTCAACTCCCAACCCTATGCGTGCTTCTTTGAACCGATTCAGCCTTTATTTCATCCCTGTTTTGATCCTTTTGGTGTTCGCTGGCTGCCAAAAGGGACCACGTATAGATCCTGCAACTCTTTTTACAGCCTACCAGGGTGAAAACCAACCAGGAGCGGCCGTTTTGGTTATTCAAGACGGCAAAATAGCCTATCAAGGATTGTTTGGGATGGCGGATCTCGAAGCGGGTCAACCCATTACCGCTGCCACCAATTTTAGACTGGCATCCGTGACCAAGCAGTTCACGGCCATGTCCATCATGCTTTTGGTTGAACATGAACTGGTATCTCTGGATACGCCCCTTTCCGAGATTTTTCCCGAGTTTGGGCCGTTTGCTGATCATATCACCATTCAAAACTTACTTCAGCATACGTCTGGATTGATGGATTACGAATCCCTTATGTCCCCGGCCGCGACCGAGCAAGTTCACGACAAAGACGTCCTTGCGCTGCTCGAAGCCACCGATTCGACCCTTTTCCCACCAGGGACCGCCTTTTCGTACAGTAATTCGGGCTATTCCGTCCTTGCCATGGTGGTTGAAGAAATGACCGGCGTCCCGTTCCCCGAGTTTCTACGCAAGAACATCTTTACGCCTGTAGGAATGACAAATTCGGTTGCTTTCGTGGACGGGGAGTCTACCGTCGCAAATAGAGCGTTTGGATATGCGGCGACCAGCGACAGCCTCGTTTTTGAGTTCGCCGATCAGAGTTCGACTAGCGCCGTCTTAGGCGACGGAGGCATTTATTCATCGCTGGATGATCTGATGAAATGGGATCAAGCGCTTTATTCAGACACATTGGTATCGTTTGGGATGCTTCAGAAAGCCTTTACGCCTGGTTTAGAGTCGTACGGATTTGGATGGAGTATTGATGATCACAATGGACACCTTCGGTACAGCCACACGGGTAGCACGAGTGGATTTAGAAACGTCATTCAGCGCTTTCCCGAG
>CALEEY010000112.1 GCA_937877085.1 uncultured Bacteroidota bacterium | reverse complement strand
CAAACAGGGCAAGTATTTCCAAAAGACCAACGACGGGAAACAACTATTGCGGAATATGATGAGTCGCTACATTCCCGAGAACATTACCCGTACCGAAAAACAAGGCTTTTCTTCTCCTGACGCGAGTTGGTTTAAAGGGGAAAGTATCGACTTTGTGAAACGTACCCTCATTAATGGCAATCCCCGTATTTACGACATACTCGACCGATCGACTGTTAGCCAGCTCATTGAGGAGCACCTTGATGGTAAGCAAAATCGCCGTTTACTCATTTGGTCGTTGCTGAACGTGGAAGCATGGATGAAGGATTGTCTATGAACCTTGTTTTCATCGGTTCAAGCACATTCGGCCTATACGTTGTCTAGCAACCTGTATGGAAATACCTCATTTGCGGATCTCTGGCATCGTAACCGCTCCACAAAGCTTTGCAA
This sequence comes from uncultured Bacteroidota bacterium, assembly GCA_937877085.1. Classification (GTDB taxonomy): domain Bacteria; phylum Bacteroidota; class Rhodothermia; order Rhodothermales; family UBA10348; genus UBA10348. The sequence continues at coordinate 1,446 of CALEEY010000112.1, read as the reverse complement.
TTTCCTACCGCCCCAGTGGGGTGACGAATGTACTCCATGCGGATGTGGCTGGGCTAGCAAATCTGCATACAATCCCAACGCAGATGCTCGAGCGATCGATGAACAAGCCCGGCTTGTTCGAAGCAGTAGCGGAATGGAAACCCGACATGTTTCTGGTAGCCGGTTGGTATCATATGATACTCAAGCGCTGGCGTGAGTTGGCGCCAGCCTATGGATTGCATGCTTCTTTATTGCCCGATTACAGCGGTGGCGCTCCGCTGGTCTGGGCTATTATCAACGGCGAAACAAAAACTGGAATTTCCCTGTTTCAGATGGATGATGGTGTCGATTCCGGCCCCATTGCAGGTCAGAAGGAAGAACCCATCTATCCGGACGACACCATCGCCACGCTCTACGCCCGTATCGAAGAGCGCGGCGTAGAACTGCTGCGTGACAAACTGCCACAGCTTGCTAACGGCACATTGAAGTTGCAGTTGCAGAATGAAACGAAGCGACGCATCATGCCACAACGGTCACCGAAGGATGGTCTGATCGACTGGACGCAGGATGCAGAAAGTATCGACCGCTTCGTCCGCGCCCAGACCAGGCCCTACCCTGGCGCGTTTACCACCTTGGAAACTAAGCCTCTGCACATTTGGAGAACACAGGTGGTCGAAGCTGCAAATGACCATCGAGAGACAGGGCGCGTAGAGAGAACAAAAAAAGGTGCCTACACCGTAGACTGTGGCAAATGGGCCGTCATCATTAATGAGATCACTTATGAGCAAAGAACCTACTCCCAAACCCAACTCACCGAAATCTTCGGGGGGGGGGCAGAGACTGGGCGCATCGCCGAGTTGCTTGAGGAACTCCAAACTTTGCTAGCGCAGCAACAAATGCATGTGCGTGAGCAATGGAATCGTAGCCTGCCATTCGGCGACTATATTGTTGACCGATGGAAGAAAGCTCGTGAGTTAGGCTTTGGTAAAGGGAGCAACATCTATGACAGTGCGTTAGTATTTGGCAATGTGCGGGTAGGCAAGAACACTTGGATCGGTCCTTTCACAGTATTAGATGGTTCGGGTGGCCTTGAGATCGGTGCCAATTGCTCAATCAGTTCTGGGGTGCAACTATACTCCCACGACTCTGTAAATTGGGCGATAAGTGGCGGCAAATCAACACCCGCATATGCACCAACTTCGATTGGTAATAATTGCTATATCGGGCCGAATACCGTTGTAGCCAAGGGAGTTCATATCGGTAGTGGCTGCATTATAGGAGCAAACAGCTTAGTCTTAGATAATATTAAAAAAGGAAGCAAAGCTTTCGGCACACCGTGTCGTGTTATCGGCAATGTGATTGTAAGGACTAAGTCGCAAGAAAGATAAAAAAATGATTTCTATTCAAATTTGAGTTTAAATGAACCGAGGACAATTTATTCAACGTTTGCGCAGCAAACTTACAAAT
>CALEEY010000111.1 GCA_937877085.1 uncultured Bacteroidota bacterium | reverse complement strand
GGCCAAAGAGATGGGCAACAAAAGCGCAATAAACAGGGCACTTTCGCCATAAGCATTATTTCGGAAACCGAAATAAAGGGCATAAAACACCACCGCAGAGATCCAAAAAGCTACGTGACGTATGAAATAGCGTATCGTCAAGGGTACATGATAATTGGTTGCTTACATCATGTGAAAGTAAGGAAACTAATGGATGCGTTGGGCGATTGTCGATAAACCGACCGCTTTTGTCGATTAACTACAAGGCTTTCAACTCCAAGCTAGGTGGGCCGACTGCGCTGTTTGACGTCAGGGGGAGGTTATTGGTCGAATATGATTTTGAGCCCACTCCCAAACGAGATAAGTTGAATCGTTACTTCACCAAATACATCTATTACCATGATTCAACTTTTATTAAACGGTGGTTTATTTATGCTACCCCTTTTACTCCTAGCCCTCGTTATGGTCGTTTTGGCTGCACGCGTCTGGAGCGGTGTTTTGTCCCAAAAGGTGGGCAAAGATGCCGTCATACGGACCAATTTTATGGTGCTGCAAATCGGCATATTTAGCTTCTTTTTAGGTCTATTTAGCCAGGTGCTGGGGTTGATGCAGGCTTTTAAGGTCATTCAAGAAGTTGGTGCCGTGGCGCCTCAAATGCTAGCCGGTGGACTCTATATGTCTCTGATCGCACCGGGATTTGGGCTCGCCATTCTCTTGTTTGCGCTGGGAAGTTGGAGCGCTTGCAAATGGAAGCTTCACGCGTATGCGCAAATATAACCGAATTACCGCCGGTCTTTTTTTGCCTGAATAACCTGCTTGTAAAACTTTCCTTGATTTTTATCCTTCTTTCTTCGGTCGGCCAGAGACATTTCGTTTCTGGCCGATTCTTTTTGCAGCTTAAGGTAACTAGTTAAGCGAGAGGCCTCCAGCGTTCCCGATTCGACGGCGCTAATAAGGGCACAGCCTTTTTCAACGGTATGGCTACAATCGGTAAAACGACAATGGGTACCTATTTCTTCGATATCCGAAAAGGTTTCGGAAACGCCCGATTCGACGCCAATGGTACCAAATTCCCTCATACCAGGAGTGTCGATTAGAATGGCTCCCGATTCTAGAACGATCAAGTGGCGAGAGGTGGTGGTATGCCGACCTTTGCCGTCGCTTTCCCGAATCGCGCTCGTTTTGAGTAGATCCGAGCCAATAAGTCTGTTAACGAGCGTCGATTTGCCAACACCCGACGAACCCAGCAAGCAGTGCGTTTTCCCAGGCTCAAGTAGGGAATCCACGGCATTCCACCCTTCCTGTACGTCATTCGAAAAGAGAACGACGGGGAGAAATGGCTCAATGGAGTGGACCTGTTCAATTAATGCTTGCTGTTCATCCTTGGTGACCAGGTCACTCTTCGATAACAACAAAATCGGACGCACGTTGCCACTTCGCACGGCCACAAGGTAGCGCTCTAAACGTCTTAGATTAAAATCGGCGTCACACGCCTGAACGATGAAAGCGACATCGACATTGGCTGCAATTAGTTGCTCTTCCACGCGATCCCCGGCAGCTTTCCTAGCAACCACAGAGTGCCGTGGCAAAACTACGTCGATAACGGCGAACTCGCCTTGATCCATTATTTGAGCTGAAACCCAGTCTCCGACAGTTGGAAGATCTTTTGGTAGCTGCGCGATGAACTGAAGCCGTCCGGTGAGTTCGGCCTTGATTTCCCGTTCTCCATCGTGAATGACCAGCATGTTGCGATGAACGGCGATGACTCTCGCCGCTTTCCAGCCTTCCCGTAGGTGGTCTTCAATTTGGTGTACTGTCCAGGAATTTAAACCTATCGAATGAAGCGGCATTTAGAAGTCAAAGGGTCTGGATGAGTACACGAATGAAGAAAACAAAATACGGGGCGCCTTAAAATCTTTTGGGCGCCCCGTATTAAAAGTTGAGGGAGCCAAATTGATCCTAGCGAGGAGCCCGCATTGCCGGACGACACGTTGGCCAGGCTCTAGGCTGCCCATTTCGGCCTTGACCGGGAAGATTAGATAAGGATCTGTCCATTTTAACTGGATCTTCTGAGGCCATGTAGGCCAGCATCGCTGCTAGTGTGGCATTTTCGCTCAAATCATCAAAAACGATTTTATCGTAAGTATCTCGATTGGTATGCCAAGTGTATTGTCTGTATTCGTCGTAGGGCGACTGTAGACGGAAACTTGGTGCTTGTGCGCAAATGAACGACGTGTGGTCGCTTCCTGTATTATTTTGAGCCCCCGGGAATTCTAACGTGATATGGGACGAAATTTCCGTCGGGACCACGTTCATCCACTGCGGAATATGAGCCGCTGCGCCCAAATAACCTTGTCCTTCGATCCGTTCAAATCGCCAGGTTCCATTATCCTGGTTGAATGCAACTTGTAGCCCCTCGATCACTTCAGGATGGTCCTCACGAAAGGCAGAGGATCCTATGGTGCCTTGCTCCTCGGAACTCCAATGCCCCACTAGAATCGTTCGTTTTGGATTAGGATAGGCCGTTTTTAGGATACGCATGGCTTCCAGCATGGTAATCGTACCGGTGCCATTATCGGTTGCGCCGGTACCCGCATGCCAGGAATCGAGATGGGCACCCAGCAATACATATTCATTGGGCCATTCGCTTCCAGTAATCCTTCCCACCACATTGAATTGAGGAACCATCCCAAGGGCTTTAGCTTCTGCTTCCACTCGAATAGTCGGAGTATTTCCGCTTTCAGCTAAACGGTAGAGCAATCCATAGTCCTCACAGGAAATATCCACGGCTACAGCGGTTTTAGTCGAAGCCGCAAACACTTTATTTACGCCCCAGCCACCAGACCATCGAGAAGAAAGAACGCCAGCGACGCCGGCCGCTTCAATTTTGGTTCCTCTGGTTTGAAAATCTCCAATGGCATCCAACAGGCTATTGAATTCGGCCACGCTGTCCCTGCGTTTCGCGTTCAACTTTTCGACGGTAGCTGGCCGCGCATACTTCTCGAATTCTTGCGAAGCCCGGCACATGGGCTCCGGAGCATTCATCATCAGAAACTTCCCTTTGATGGTGGATAGCCACGCGTCCACGTTTTCGGGGGTTAAATCGGCTGGAGGAAAGACGACTTCTCCGGTTACGGGGCCATTGGTCCCGGGGCTCCAAGCCAACAATTCGGCTTCCAAAGAGCTAACTCGGGGTTCAAGCATATCGATATGCAAAATTCCTTGCTCCCACGCATTCCACGTCCCATACTCCTCTTTTTTGGCTGAAACACCCCATTCGCCATATTTACCGAGGAGCCAATCTTGCGCCTGGGCCAAATTTTTGGTGCCGCTCAGGCGAGGTCCAATAACGTCCATGAGCTCATGAGCCAATTCTTCTGTTTGGGAATTGACTATCCCTAGCTCCCACATCTGCTTGATTACGGCGTTGTCGGTGGGAAACGTTTGAGAAGCGGCTATTTTTGGAGTCGATAGCCCAATGGTAATAGCTAGGAGGAAAAGAGAGAGGAAAGTTTTGTTCATACCGAAAAACCTTGTTAGGGAAATCTTGCCTTAGAAAATCTTGATATCGAAAATGTCGAGCTTACAATCTTACTATTAAAATCCCGATTTACCAACCTGTCGGGCTGACCCAATTTCATAAGAAGTAGGCAGTAAATGAAGGACACACTGATTGGACGCGCTAGTTTACTACTTCATTTCAATTCCTAGTTCAGCCACCCTGTTTACCAACCCAATCACGTCGGATGCCCGAACTCGGGGATTGATATAACAGGGTCGGATGGCATACGTGCCTTTTACTACTGTAGTTGATGGTACGTAATTGCTTTCAGAGCGCAAACGCGCTGCAATGCGGGCGTTCAGATCATTGAGTTCCTGGGTCGTTTTTGTGCCGTCGTTAAACCGGAAGCAGCAGATGGACAAAACCGGCTCGGTAACGACTTCAAGGAGAGGATTCTCTTTTACAAGTTGGGCCACGAGTCGAGCGTAGGAATTGTGATTGATGATCCGGTCGCGTATTCCGTCTGCACCGACTTCTTTGAGGATAGCCCAAACAGAAACCCCCCTCGAAGGCGCCGATTGATCCAGATTAAAGTCGTGATATGGCACTCCAAAGTCATCAAATGGCGATTCGACAACACCATCTTGCGAAGCCGAACCCTCTAAATAGGCAGCCGGTTCAAGCGTAAACGCACGTCCGAGAATAGACGTATCGCGGACAAATGTTACGCCATTCCCCAAAGGTGCTGCTAACCATTTGTGAGGGTCAGCTGCAGCCGAATCCGCGCGATTCAGTCCCTCAAACAAATGGGCAACCCGCGGGTCTAATTTGCCAAAAAGACCATAAGCACCGTCTACGTGCAGCCACGAGCCATATTGGGCCGCCAAGTCAGCCATTTCGTTTATCGGGTCGACGGCACCCACGTTTACCGTACCTGCCGTCGCGACCAATGCCAATGGCCGTATACCATTTTTAGCATCTTGCCGTAAACGGGCCTCTAACAGGGATAAATCAATCCGGTGTTCATGATCCGTAGGGATCCCAATTACGTTGCGACGTCCGATTCCTAAAACGGCTGCCGCCCGGTTGACAACGTGGTGGACCTCATTACTTGCATAGATTTGGAAGCGAACGCCGTCCGGAATGCCCGTCATCGATGGGTCCACTCCCATTTGCTCCATGGCCCACTGCCTCGCCGCCCCCAACCCAATCAGATTAGCGGACGATCCACCACTCGTATACGTACCCTGCCAAAAGCTTGGAAGGCCCAACAACTCTTTCAACCAGTCGAGACTGAGGGTTTCTAGGTAATTAAAAGCTTGAACCCAAAAACGCTGTGAGCCCGCTACCGCAGCGGCCACATGGGCAGCCGCCCCGCTCGACGTTGGGGAGGTGGTGACCCACCCGGAAAATCCTGGATGTCCGTTTCGAAGCCCATTGGGGATGATTGTGTTGATTAAATCGTCTAAAACGGCATCTAACCCTTGGCCTTGTTGAGGCAGGGGCATGGATAGCTTTTCTTTCCATTCGACGGATCTCCTAGCAGCCAGGTCAGGACCCTCAAATCGATAAAATTCTTGTAGCGCCGGTAAAATCCGGGAAATGGCGTCAGCCAGATGAGCGGAATCAGCAGGGTCGATTGGATTCATTCGGACATAGAAATGTAAAATGTGGGTTCCCCTTTTCGGAGCTGGCACAAACTACAAAAACTTGCAATGAGAGCCCTCTTTTCGTGGGGTGTTACCAGACCCTTTCCAAACGCGGCTCTTTGGGTAGGGGTTCGCGATTTCAATCACGAACAAAAAGTAAAGGGATATGAATCTGACAAATCGCTATTCAGTAGCCACCGTTCTTAACATGCTGGCCCTGTTAGTCTTCGCATCCGGTTGCATAGTGGTCGTTAAAGAAGACCAAGATGACAGGAGAAGATACTTGCACGGCTCGGAATGGATCTTAGAAGTAGTTTTTTACAGGACTCAAACCATGACATTGGCTGATCGAGCAATCGAAATTCAGTTTCTGGAAGATGGGACCATTTCTGGGAGAGCTGCCTGCGGCATGTTTTCAGGAGAGTTTGATGTCAATGAAAATGACGGCATCACGATCTCCTCAGTGGTGCCAACTGATTCGTGCGTGGAAAATGATGCATTACGTCTGGTATCGAGTCGACTCCAGGAAGCTCGAACCTATACCGTCAGTGAATCCGACTTGACTATCTCAACGAAAAGCGAAGGATATCTTTCGTTTCAGGCAAAATAGTTGCGTCGTCTTTTTCCAGTCTCTGCTGTCCATTCGAACAATTTCGCATCCCTTGTGCAGGCACTTTGGAACGGGATTGTTCGAGTGACTGGCGGGGCGAAACGTCCGGAGGGTACGTTCGTATAGCTTTCGACTCACCCAACAATTGCATGCCTGCTAGCTTTCATTTTTCAGACGCCGATCGAGAATTAATTGCCTCCGCCGTAGAAAAGGCCGAGGGACTAACGAGCGGCGAAATCGTCCCCGTCATTGTGGCTTCGTCTTCGGAGTATCCGGAAGCGGACTGGAAGGCCATTTTTATTGGCGTTGGGGCTGGCATAATGCTCTACGAAGGGTATCTGTTGTTTTTTGGGTTGTGGCTGTCTGGATTGTGGGCATCCATCATTGGATTACCCTTGTTTGTTATAGCCGGAGCCTTTTTAGGCTGGGGTTTAGCTCGTTTTTCCCCTGTATTTCGTCGGATTATTATCGCTCGCTCGGCCATGGATACGGCGGTTCACGATCGGGCCATTAAAGCCTTTGTAGATCACGAGGTTTTTGCAACCAAGGAGCGTACAGGAATTGTACTTCTCGTCTCCCTTTTTGAGAACCGAGTAGAAGTATTAGGGGATACAGGAATTAATTCAAAAGTGAGCTCTGAAGATTGGTCAGAAGTTATTTCTGATGTCATTTCAGGTATTAAACAAGGCAATCCGACCGCTGGAATAGTAGAAGGAATTAATCGTTGCGCCTTGTTACTGAAAAAATTAGGCGTTGAAATCCGCTCGGACGACACCGATGAGCTATCTAATATGCCACGGTTTGAGCATTAAGATGTCTGCTATGCTTGACAATGCTATGAAGTGTGCTGACCTTTAAGTTCTTCTGCTGTTCCAAGGACACGTTAATAGTTAGCAA
>CALEEY010000110.1 GCA_937877085.1 uncultured Bacteroidota bacterium | reverse complement strand
TTTCAATGATTTATCGATGACATCATAGGCATCTGGATCAACAATGGGTCTGTCACTGCGTGGGAAAGTTTCAAACGAGAAACAAATGACTTCGGCATCCTGAAGTGGGACTTCGAAGACCGTGCACGAACGGTCAACTTCCTAGACCTCACAATCAGCATCGAGAACAACCGCATCACTACAAAAACCTACCAAAAAGCGCTTAATCTCTACCAGTACATCCTTCCTACGTCGGCTCACCCGCCAAATATGATGGAAGGTATCATCTACGGCCTCTTGCGAAACTACCGCCGCCAGAATACCAATCTCGAGGACTACCACAACATGGCAATCTTGCTCTTTAAGCGCCACGTTGCTCGAGGATGGGACCGCGCTACGATGAAAGGCTACATCCTAAACGCCGACAAAAAACTGAACATGCCAACCCCAACGACGAATACAGCCGCCGCCATCCCAATGGCGCAAGTCCTCTCCAACAGAGAGCGGCTATTCATCCACATGGAGTATCATCCAAACGATATTCCCAAAAAGGCAGTCCGTGCGCTCTACGAACACTACTGCAAGTCTTCCTTCGAACGCCTGGGTATTCAGCAACTCACGATTGCATACTCCCGGCCGCCGAACATCAAAGACTCCATCACCAAGGCCAAGCTCCATCAAGCCCCTGGCAAAGAAGCAAGCAAATACTATCTGGGGGAGCTGGTTAATCGTTAACTAACTCCCCCAATTTTTGCTCTCGGCGGACCACTCGCTTACGCGAGGATCAAGCCGAGAGCAAAAATTTTGATTATTTTTTGTTTGAAATTTCAAATTTGTTGAAAACTTCTACTATTTTACGAGCGGTGAAACTTCCAATAATTGGGGTATCTACCGTCCGTCCGCGTCAGCGAGCTCAGCTCCACGTGGAACAAAACGTCTCGAGCGTCGGCCAAAGCAGTCCCGCCGCCCGCAGCACATCACATGATACCATCCCCCGATGGCTATCGCATAACCCGCTGAAGAAGAGAACATCGAAAGCAGTTGCGTTAACTGCTCTGGGTACTAGCGAAAATAAATTTAGTTGTGACTTACTCCTGATTCTAAGAACCAAAATAACAACCGTCAGATCACCATGAATGACCAGGGTGCGAACAATAACGAACGGCAAGGGAACGGCGGCAACGCTACTGCTAATTCGACGGAGCGATCTAATTCATCTACCGCCAGACCCCGGAGCAAATCGGCTCGATCGGGTAAAGGCGCTGCAACGGCGGCCAAAGGGAAGGGGAAGAAGACAGTAACCAAGAATGAAGAGCTAGCGCCACCCAAGCTCACGGGTAAATTCAGTACTCTGAAGCCCACAATCGCGTCGCAGCCAACTAACTTACAATGGACCATGTTCACTAAAACGAAGAACATGCTCGGACTCATGGAGGAAATCCACGAAAAGTCCGACGGAGCCGCCCGCTACGGAGGCAACTACTTCGACAAGCTCGACTTAGACAGCGACGGCAAACAAAAAGAAAAGCCATACGTACCAATATCCTTGAGGATAAACCACTCCTCAACTGTTCCAAGATGATCCGAAATGACGCTTGCGTGAGTGATATCATGGCGGAAGTGACCACCCAACT
>CALEEY010000109.1 GCA_937877085.1 uncultured Bacteroidota bacterium | reverse complement strand
CCTGCACGTTGTCAATTTGTGCTTTTTGGAGCTTGCCGCTATAGTCAACGTAGATCGTCTTCGTTTCCGTATAGAAATCAAAAACTTCCCAGCCGCCTTCGCGGTGTCCGTTTCCAGTTCCCTTAACGCCACCAAATGGCATATGGGCTTCTGCGCCAATAGTTGGTCCATTGATATAGGTAATACCAGCCTCAATGTCGTGCATAGCGCGAAATGCAGTGGCCACGTCATTGGTGTAAATGGCCGAAGACAACCCGTATTCAATGTTGTTGGCGACTTTGACGGCTTCTTCGTAGGAAGAAATCTTAATGACGGACAAAACGGGACCGAAAATCTCTTCTTTGGCAATCCGCATGTTTGGGGTCACGTTTGTAAAGATGGTTGGTTCAAAAAATGTCCCGTCCTCTACACCGACACCCGTTGGTCGCTTCCCACCGATAAGCACCGTCGCGCCTTCTTCTTTGCCAACGCCTACATAGTATTCGATTTTGTCGAGGCCTTTTTTGTTGATGACCGGCCCCATCTCAGTGGCAGCAAGATTCCCGTAGCCAATTTTTAAGGCTTTGGCCTTTTCCGCAAGGCGCCCAACGAGTTCGTCGTGCACGCTATCGTGAACAATTAGGCGAGAGGTGGCTGTACAGCGCTGCCCTGTGGTACCGAATGCGCCCCATAACAACCCATCAATCACGAGGTCGATATTGGCGTCTTCAAGCACAATCATAGGGTTTTTGCCGCCCATTTCAAGCGAAAAACGCTTGTGCATTCTTCCGCACGCTTCGCCGATTTTAGATCCCGTTTCAGTGGAACCGGTAAAGGAGACCGCATTCACATCGGGGTGCTCTACCAACGCCCGACCCGTATTTCCACTTCCTTGAACCAAGTTAACAACACCAGCCGGAAGGCCTGCGTCTTCAAATACTTTTACCAATAGCGCTCCTGAATGGGGGGCATCTTCGCTGGGCTTGAAAACGACTGTGTTCCCACAAGCGATCGCTGGGAATATCTTCCATGTAGGCACGGCTACTGGGAAATTCCAAGCTGAAATGACGCCACATACGCCAATTGGGCGACGAATAGACATATTGAACTTATTCGGCATTTCGGACGGCACGGTGTGTCCAAAAAGGCGGCGGGTTTCGGATGCAGCATAATAAGCGGTATCAATCGCTTCTTGGACGTCTCCCTTCGTTTCGAAAAATGGTTTACCCATTTCACGCGTCATTTGATACGCCAATTCGCTTTTCCGGGCGGTCAGAATATCTCCTATGCGGCGTAAATAATCGCCGCGGGCCGGGGCGGGCATGCTTCCCCAAGTTTTGAAAGCCGCTCTTGCTGCGCGCACGGCATCGTCCACGTCCTCAACGCCAGACTCTGGGAATAAGCCGATTACATCGCTGTTAACGGCGGGATTCACATTTTTAAAAGTGGCTCCAGTGGAACCATCTTGCCAAATTCCGGCAATAAAGTTTTTGTTTAGTACGTCCGACATCTGAGTGGATTTCAAGTTTAAGTAGGTTTTTGCTTCAAATTAGGTAGATGACTCAGGCAGTTCAAGCAAAGATTCTGCGCGGAAAATCAACTTTGGTCTTAAAAAGAGATTGTATATTTACAGCCCAGCCCTGGTTAGGGCTTGAGAAGTAAAATCCGTCTGATATACCACATCAAACATGTTGAATCTGTCCAATAGACTTTCCGATCGGGTTAAGATAGTTCCTCCTTCTGGAATCCGACGCTTTTTTGAGATCGCGGCCACTATGGAAGAGGTGATTACTCTAGGAATTGGAGAGCCTGATTTCGTTTCGCCTGCTCCTATTCTGCAAGGCGCGCGCGATTCCATGGCAAAAGGACTAACCGGTTACACTTCCAATGCGGGAATTGCCCCCTTGAGGGACGCCATTTCGCATGAAATCGATCGATTGTACGGAGTAAAGTACGATCCAGCGGGCGAAATTCTGGTGACTGTAGGCGCCAGTGAAGCCATCCAACTCGCGATGTTGGCGCTATTGAATCCAGGCGATGAAGTGCTTATTCCGGAGCCGTGTTTCGTTTCCTACGGTCCTACGGCCATTTTTGCTGGCGCGACCGTTAAATATGTGCCTACTTCTGTCGCAAACGACTTTCAGGTAACCGCAGCGGATATCGAGGCCCGAATCACTCCACGGACAAAGTTGCTATTCTTGGCCTATCCCAGTAACCCTACAGGGGCGGTTTTGCGCAGAGAAACGCTGGAAGAAATTGCAGAGGTTGTTGAAAAGCATGACCTCTTGGTTTTATCCGATGAGATTTATGATCGATTGGTCTACGGATCGGCCTACGCAACAGGGCACACCTGCCTACCTTCCATAGATAGCTTGAGAGAGAGAACGGTGCTGTTGGGAGGCTTTTCAAAAGCTTATGCTATGACAGGTTGGAGAGTTGGCTATGCGTGTGCTCCGAAACCGATTTACGATGCCATGTACAAACTGCACCAATACATCATTATGTCAGCCCCAACGGCTGGTCAGTGGGGTGCATTGGCTGGAATAAAAGAGTGTCAACCCGATGTTGAACGGATGAGACAGGCCTACGACGCTCGTCGACGGAAAATTGTAGATGGGTTTCGAGCAGCGGGAATGCCGACGTTTGAGCCGGAAGGGGCGTTTTATTGCTTCCCTGACATTACCTCTACGGGGCTTTCGTCCGAAGAATTCGCGCAAGAATTGCTTCAAGATGAGCACGTTGCTGTGGTTCCTGGGGATGCGTTTGGACCTTCAGGCACCGGATTTGTAAGATGTTCGTACGCCAATTCAATGGAGAACATTGAAGAAGCGGTTCGAAGAATTAGCCGTTTTGCCGAGAAAAAACAGAATCAACGCAGATCTTAATTGGAGTTGGATGGATGACTAAACTTTATATGCCATTCTGTATCGGAATCGCATTATTGCTTCACCTATTGATTGGGTGGCCCTATGCCATCGTTGGCGCGGTAGTGGCGGGGGCACTGTTCAAAGAACACTCCGTTATGGCGGGAGTATGGACGTTGGTAGCAACGTGGGGAGGGTTAGTCATCTATAGTTTTGCCGTCGCGACCGAGGAAACCACGAATATGGTAACGGTTGTGGCCGCTCTCATAGGTGACCTTCCTCCCATTATGACCGTAGTCTTAACCATCGGAATCGCAGCCATTTTGGGCGCTATCGGTGGATGGTTAGGGTCCGTTCCACTTAAGAAAAACCAGCATTAGATCGTAGCCTAGCTACCGGATGAATAAAGAGTACCATGGATAAAGAACAAATACGTAACCTGTTAGAGCGTGTGAGCACGCTCGGGAGGTATCTTTGACGTCGAAACTAGGATTAAACGAAAGGCTGAATTAGAAGAAAAAAGACTGGATCCAGCGTTTTGGGACCGTCCTGACGAAGCTCAGAAGGTAGAAAAGGAAATTTCCGATGAGAAAGGATGGATCGACGCTTGGACAAAGATCAACCGTAAAGGTGAGGACATTCAAACCCTCATTGAAATGGCATCGGAAGAGGGAGAGGATCTAGAGGCCGAAATAGTGGCAGAATGTGCTGCTCTGGCGGTGCTGGTCGACGACCTTGAGCTAAAAAGTTTGTTGAGTGATCCCGATGACCATCGGGATGCGATTTTGACTATTCATCCTGGAGCTGGCGGTACCGAAAGCAACGATTGGGCGGACATGTTACTTCGCATGTATACCCGATGGGGAGAGCGTAATGGGTATGCAATGCAGCTTTTAGAGCACCAAGATGGCGATGTAGCGGGCATCAAAAGCGCGACTTTAGCACTGCGGGGCCCGTTTGCTTACGGGTATTTGAAATCTGAATCTGGTGTTCATCGATTGGTTCGCATCAGTCCTTTCGACTCGAGTGGTAGGCGCCACACGTCGTTTTCGTCGATATTTGTATATCCAGAAATTGACGACACGATCGAAATTGAGCTGAAGCAAGACAACCTGGAGCTTCAGACGTTTCGCTCTGGTGGGGCAGGGGGGCAGAACGTGAATAAGGTCGAGACTGGCGTTCGTTTTATTTGGACAGGCGAGCTTTCCAATGGTGAAAAAGCCCGTGTGGTAGCTGAATGTACCGAGGAAAGGAGCCAGCTTCAGAACAAAGAAAGGGCTCTCACCATGATAAAGAGCCGTATCTATCAACTGGAGAAGGATATTCAAGAGGCGGTCAAAAATGCCGTTGAGGGCAGTAAAAAGAAAATTGAATGGGGCTCGCAAATCCGATCGTATGTTTTTCAGCCCTACACCATGGTCAATGACCACCGCACGGAAACCAAGTTGACAGACGTTCAGTCGGTTATGGATGGTGACCTAGAAGTCTTTATTAAAGCCTATCTCACTCAATAGCTTTACCAATGGCCAAAACCAGACATCGCGTTGATTTTTTAGTTTTGGGTAGCGGAGCTGCCGGCCTTTCCTTTGCCCTTCAGGTTGCGGATTTCGGTAGCGTCGCGGTCATAACGAAGGACCAGGCGTCAGAAAGCAACACCCAGTATGCCCAAGGGGGAATAGCGGCGGTAATGGACGCCGCCGATAGCTTTGAAAATCACGTCAGGGATACGCTGGTGGCCGGTGTCGGGCTCTGCGATGAAGACGTGGTTCGCACGATAGTTGGCGACGGGCCGCTGGAAATCAAGCGCCTGATCGATGAAGGGGCCGTATTCTCAAGCAAAAATGGAAGTCTACACCTCGGAAGGGAGGGTGGGCACGGGGAAAGTCGCATCGTACATGCAGCCGATACGACCGGTGAAGTGGTTGAAGAAACATTATTGGACCGGGTTAGGAAGCATCCTAATATTCAAATGTTGGAGCATTGCTTTGCGCTGGAACTGATAACGGATCATCATCTGGGGCAACATGTCTCTAAGGTTAGGCCGGACATAAAATGCTTCGGTGCCTACGTGTACAATGAACGGGCAGACGCGGTTGAAACCTGGCTTGCGAAAACGACCATGTTAGCAACGGGTGGAGCTGGGCAGGTCTATTTACACACGACGAACCCGTCCGTGGCAACCGGAGACGGAGTCGCCATGGCCTATCGGGCAAAAGCTAGGGTTGCCAATATGGAATTCGTTCAGTTTCACCCGACTTCGCTATTTCATGAAGATGCCAGGTCATTTTTAATCTCTGAAGCTGTTCGTGGCGAAGGTGCAATATTGTTAAACAAGGCCGGAGATCGATTTATGGTCGACTATGATCCTCGGCAAGAACTGGCACCCCGCGATATCGTTGCCCGGGCCATCGATAATCAGCTCAAAACTCGGGGGGACAGCCACGTTTGGCTCGATATTTCGCATAAGCCCGCGCAATCTGTCCGAGATCACTTTCCAAGGATTTATTCCCGTTGCTTGGAAGTTGGCATTGATATTACAAAGGATAAAATACCGGTTGTGCCCGCTGCACACTATATGTGCGGGGGAGTGTTCACCGATGTGGATGGACAGACTTCGATCGAACACCTTTTGGCCTGCGGTGAAGTGGCATGTACGGGACTGCACGGCGCCAATAGATTAGCGAGCAATTCGCTTCTTGAGGCACTAGTCGTCGGGCATCGTTCGGCACAGCGCGCCATTGAGCTGGTCAAAACATCCAGTTGGATGGAAGAAGTACCGGATTGGGACGATGGTGGCACCACTCATCCTGCGGAATGGATATTGATTTCTCACAACAGGGACGAATTGCGGCGGATTATGTGGGACTATGTAGGAATTGTTCGAAGCAAACTTCGCCTTGAGCGAGCGAGCCGCAGAATCGATTTGCTATACGAGGAAACCGAGGCTTTTTATCGGAGATCGAGGGTTTCTGTTGGTTTGTGTGAGGTAAGAAACATGATTGCCGTCGCCTACCTTGTAATTCGAAGCGCCTCCATTCGAAGGGAAAGTAGAGGGCTGCATTATATTACCGACTTTCCTGATTTGGTCGAAAACGAGCGTAGAATGACCTTAATATGAAGATACGGGGATTGATTTTACCCCCGTATCAAGTGTATATTATTGGTTGCGGATGAAAGGGGGGCTATCGGCCGCCCTTTTTTGTTCGATGGGGGCCCGGAGTACCTTCGGGAACAGAGAGTTGGAGGTGGTTTTTGTTGGCGCCCGTCCGAGCTTCGGACCGGGCGTTTTTTACAAAAGCACTTTTGACAAAATGAGTTGACGTTTGTCATAATGGAGCAATAGTTCTGGAAACAGTCCTTTTAGATACTACTCGTCCAGTTTCGCTTGAAGCCAAAATAGTGGCTTTAACAGCGGAGGTACTCTCACGCGATGATTTATTCGTCGTTGGAGTGTCCGTGCGCGGGGCAAAGGGGTCCCGGCTTATCGAAGTGTATGTGGATGGGGATCAAGGAGTGACGGTTTCAGACCTTGCTAAAATCAGTCGCAATCTGGCCTTTGCACTAGACAGTGATGATTTGATTCCGGGGAAGTACCTATTGAATGTCTCCACCCCTGGGGAAGACAGGTCGTTGCTTTTAGAAAGACAATACGTTCGCCACGTGGGTAAAGTACTCCAAATTCAATTAGTTCATGAAGATGGAAGTAATCGCATAGAAGGAGAAAACCTCGGAATGAGTGACGGCGTTCTGAGGCTGAAGATTTCTGACTCAGAAATCATTGAACTGCCTTTGAATACTATTTCAAAAGCAAAAATTAAGCTTCCCTGGTAGGGCTGCTGAGCCGAAAAAGGCTTTAATGCTGATAATTAAGAAAGGAAATAATGCAGAATTCTGATCTTGTTTCTTCGTTTGCGGAAATCGCACGAGAAAAGGGAATCGACCGCGATTCCCTCCAGCTTATTGTGGAAGACGTTTTTAAAGCGATGATTCGTAAGCGTTACGGATCAGATGACTCGTTTGAGATCATTCTGAATCCGGATCACGGCGATATGCAAATTTTGCATATCCGTGGAGTCGTTGAAAATTGGGCTGTTGAAGATCCGGTAACGGAAATCGAAGAAAAGGATGCCCAATTGATTGATGGAGATTTTGAAGTTGGCGACGAAGTAGCCGAAGAAATCGAATTTAAAGACTTTGGACGCCGAGCCGTGCTAACCGCACGCCAAACGTTCAGCCAAAGAATCCGAGACATTGAAAAAGACAATGTGTTTGATTGGTACAGAGATCTCGTTGGTGAAGTGGTTGTAGGGGAGCTCTACCAAATGCGTCGTCGCGAAATATTGATCATCCATAATAAAACGGAATTGATCATGCCTCGTCACGAGCAGATTTATCGGGATCGATTCCGGAAAGGAGATATGATCCGGGCCGTTATCAAAGAAGTCATTCGTGATAATGCCGGTAACCCCCTGATTATCATTTCCCGAGCAGATCCAGTGTTCATGGAAAGACTCTTCGAGCTTGAAGTACCCGAAATTGACGAAGGAATTGTCGACATCAAGAAAATTGTCCGCGAGCCAGGCGATCGCGCGAAAGTGGCGGTATTTAGCCATGACGATCGGATTGACCCTGTTGGGGCTTGTGTCGGTATGAAAGGATCCAGAATCCACGCCGTGGTTCGTGAACTTGGAAATGAAAATATCGATGTCGTGCAATGGACTGACGACAAAAAAGAGATGATAAAGCGGGCGCTTTCGCCTG
>CALEEY010000108.1 GCA_937877085.1 uncultured Bacteroidota bacterium | reverse complement strand
CGAAAGCCGTGCTCTTTCAGCCAGATCGCAAGGTTGAGCATGTCTTGATCAGTGGTCCCAGGGTGTCCTGCGATAAAGTACGGAATTAAATACTGTTTCTTCCCGGCCTCCGCTGAGTACTGATCAAATAATGCTTTAAAACGATCATAGGTACCGATTCCAGGCTTCATCATTTTTGACAGGGGGCCGGATTCTGTATGTTCGGGGGCAATTTTCAAATAACCACCAACGTGTTCCGAAACCAACTCCTTGACGTACTCTGGTGTTTCAACTGCTAGGTCGTAGCGTAGACCCGATGCGATAAGCACCTTCTTCACCCCGGGCACCGCCCGCGCCTTTCGGTAGAGAGAAATCAACGGCGTCTGATCCGTATCCAAATTTTTACATATGGTTGGGTGTACGCAGGACGGACGGCGACAGCTCGCTTCGGTTTCCTTATCCTTGCAGGCAAGTCGCCACATATTGGCCGTTGGACCACCTAAATCAGAAATCACTCCCGTAAAGCCAGGGGACTTATCCCGAATTTCACCGATCTCCTGAAGGATTGAGGCCTCCGAGCGACTCTGGATAATTCTGCCTTCGTGTTCTGTAATGGAACAGAATGTACAGCCGCCAAAACAGCCACGCATGATGTTTACCGAGTGCCTAATCATTTCGTATGCGGGGATTTTTGCCTGCTCGTATACTGGATGTGGCACACGTTGATACGGTCGCTCGAAGACCCAATCCATTTCTGGGGTTGTCAAGGGAATAGGCGGAGGATTTAGCCAAACGATGCGATCACCATGCTTCTGTGCAAGAGCCCGGGCATTGTGAGGGTTCGTTTCCCTGTGCAAAATTCTAGAAGCATGCGCATACAATACCGGGTCATCCCGAACCGCCTCAAAACTCGGCATATCTATATAGTTTCGTTCCGAGGAATTATCCATGAGTCGAACAACGTCGTTACCATTTTTGCCGCGAGGCACAGCCGTCTTTTCATCCGGCAAATGGGTTTCGTCAATTCTGCGCCATTCTGGTGGGATCGATTTTCTAACAAATGCCGTGCCACGCACATCCTGAATCTCGCCCATCGGCTCGCCCGCGGCAAGTCTATGGGTGAGCTCTATAATGGCTCTTTCCGCATTTCCGTAGAGCAAAATATCGGCTTTGGAATCGAGCAATATAGATCGCCGAGTTTTTTCGCTCCAATAATCGAAATGTGCGATTCGCCTTAGGCTCGCTTCGATACTACCAACCACTAGCGGGACACCGTCAAAAGCTTCGCGGCATTTTTGTGAGTACACAATGATGGACCGGTCAGGTCGCTTTCCGCCAACATTTCCTGGCGTATAGGCATCGTCATGACGGACTTTCTTGTCTGCCGTGTAGCGATTAATCATAGAATCCATATTGCCGGCGGAGACTCCAAAATAGAGATTGGGCCGCCCTAATGCTCTGAAGGACGACACATCTGTCCAATCGGGCTGGGCAATTATGCCGACCCTAAAGCCCTGCGCTTCGAGCACTCGACCAATAACCGCCATACCAAAACTGGGATGATCAACATAAGCATCGCCGGTGACAATAATGACATCGCAGCTATCCCAGCCCAACTGATCCATTTCCGCGCGGCTTGTCGGCAGAAACGGCGCAATACCAAAACATTCAGCCCAGTAGGGCCGATATTCGTTGAGCGATTTATTCGGTTGAAATATTGGGGCTTTCATTTATTAGAGCCAGTATGGGAAACACGACCTGTTTGAGTCGCAGGAAGCTGAAATCATTGTTATAACTGCGCATTCTACTCTTCGAATCAATCGACACCACCGATTATTCAAAATCAATTATTCACAGGCTTGATGCAATGGCAGCGTCGATTTAGGCAAACGAATACGGTATCCTTCCGATACTCGCAGACTTGTCAAATACAAACGCAGGCAGCGGGTTTCCAGCAGGCAAAGAAGACAGATAAGGGTTATTTTTCATGTTAAATCATAAGAATCTGGCAGCATGGCTCGAACGAATGCGAGCCCTGTGTCAGCCGGACGCGGTTGTTATATGCGATGGCAGTACAGATGAATACGACCGAATGTGGGGTCTGCTGGTACGTGCAGGAGTCGCCAAAAAACTGAATGAAGAGAAACGGCCCAATAGTTATCTGGTGCGTTCTGATCCTGCCGACGTTGCCCGGGTAGAAAGCCGGACTTACATATGTGCCGATGAACAACAACTTGCGGGCCCTAATAATAACTGGATCGCACCAGACGTAATGCGGGAGAAGCTCACCGGGTTGTTTTCAGGCTGTATGCGCGGTCGCACCATGTATGTCATTCCATTTTCTATGGGACCAGTCGGCTCACCCATTGCCCATATTGGTGTGGAGATTACCGACTCGCCCTACGTGGTCACTAGCATGCATATCATGACCCGCGTGGGTCAGCCTGTGCTTGATGAACTAGGCATGGACGGAGAATTTGTCCCCTGCATCCACTCAGTCGGGGTGCCGTTGGTCGACAATGCAACCGATGCCCCCTGGCCGTGCAATCCAGATCAACTGAACATCGCGCATTTTCCTGATAGCCGTGAAATCTGGTCTTTTGGTTCCGGCTACGGTGGCAATGCACTGCTAGGTAAAAAATGTTTCGCGCTCCGTATAGCGTCGATCATGGCCAAAGATGAAGGTTGGCTTGCGGAACATATGTTGATTCTAAAATTAACGAACCCGGATGGAGTTTCAAAATATATTGCCGGTGCTTTCCCGAGCGCCTGCGGCAAAACCAATTTGGCAATGCTGGTACCGACGATTCCTGGCTGGACGGTAGAAACCGTCGGCGATGATATCTGCTGGATGAAGTTCGGTGAAGATGGCCAACTGTATGCCATTAATCCCGAAGCCGGCTTCTTTGGTGTTGCGCCCGGTACCGGCATGGACTCAAACCCCAATGCCATGCTGAGCCTCTCTGGTAACTGCATTTTCACCAATGTTGCGGAAACCGACGACGGTGACGTATGGTGGGAAGGCATGACAAAGGAGCCACCCGCACATTT
>CALEEY010000107.1 GCA_937877085.1 uncultured Bacteroidota bacterium | reverse complement strand
TGAAGACCTACCATTGAACGTATCTCGCGAAGTCACCCAAAACAGCCCCATATTTGGGAAGATCAAGACGATTCTAACCGGTAAGATTCTGGCCATGTTGAAAGAATGGTCGGTCGAGGAGTCGGATCGGTTCAAAACGTTTTCGAAAGAATTCGGCATGCTCTTCAAGTCGGGTTTGTCCTCTGATTTTGAGAATCGCGACGCCATGATCGAGCTCATTCGGTTCGAGTCTTCCGTCAAGGAAGCTGGCGAGTTGGTGAGCCTCGATCAGTACGTTGACCGGATGAAGGAGGGACAGAAAGAGATTTATTTTGTCCTCGCCGAGAGCCGTAAAGCTGCGGAAATGAATCCAAACCTGGAATATTTCGCGGCCAACGACCTTGAAGTGTTGCTGATGACCGAGCCGGTCGATGCGTTTATTGTGCCTGGTATTCCTAAATACAAGGATCATGAGCTGAAAAGCGTCGAAACGGCCGATTTAGACCTCAAAAAGGACAAAAAAACCGACAAGGAAGGACCTTCTAAGGCGGACACTAAAAAGATTCTGGAGCGCTTTAAGGCCGTTCTCGGAGATCAAGTGGAGGACGTCAAAAGCTCAGATAGATTGGTAGATTCGGCTGCAACCCTCGTGGTCGGCAAGTCCGGAATGGACAGCCAGATGGAGCGCATGATGAAGATGATGGATGAGAACTTTGAAGGCGCCAAAAAAGTGCTGGAAATCAATCTCAAACACCCTCTCATCAAAAACCTCATTACACTCAGCAAAGAGAGTGAAAATGACCATTTGGTCGAGACGTCTATGAGTCAAATTTACGATGGGGCATTGCTTGCTGATGGATCGCTAGCTTCTCCACGTGAGTTTGTCCGCCGGATGACCGAATTGATGGTTCAGGCGACCAAAAAGTAAACGATTTTCGTATCTGAAAGTCTTTTGCATGCGATCTGGTCAAAATTTTTGCGTGAATACAGCTTATTGCCTTAGAAGCCGTACATTTAAAATGCTCTTCTAACAGGTAAATATCGGCTTACTTATGGCGCGTGGAGATACCTCTCATCCCAAATTGGTGTTGTTTGCTCTTTGGTTAATGGTGTTTTCCTCCAGTAGTCAGGTCATTATTGTTTCACCAATTTTGCCTCGGATCGGAGAAGCGCTATGTATTCCTGCAGCGCATCTCGGATGGCTAATTACGTCATACGCTGTATTTTTAAGCTTATTTGCGCTAATTATTGGGCCCATTTCCGATAAGTATGGACGTCGAATTGTTCTGCTTTTAGGTTGTGGCGCCATGGCCATCGCCCTTTGGCTTCACGGAGTAGCAGACAGTTTTTATTCCCTGCTGGTAGTCCGAGCAGCAGCTGGCGCGGCCGGAGGGGTGCTTAGTGGCGCAGCTGTATCCTACGTTGGAGACTATTTTCCATACGATAAGCGCGGATGGGCGAATGGCTGGGTGATGAGCGGCATAGCCGTTGGGCAAATTATCGGAATTCCCTTGGGCATTTTGTTGGCGGATAATTTTGGGTTCAGGGCCGCTTTTGTCATGTTTGCCCTCACCATGACCTTAACAACAGTCATTGTATGGCTTTACGTGCCACAGCCCGATGTCGAAAGGGATAAAGCAAAGCTTTCGGTGGGAGGTGCCATTGCTGGGTATCGGGAATTGCTAAGTCGTCCGGTTGTGGTAGCGGCCTGCGCAACGTACTTCCTAATGTTTTTTAGCATCGGACTGTATGTGATCTATTTCCCGACGTGGCTGGAAGATATTATGTTCGTTAGCGGGTCAGATATTGCCACATTGTTTTTGGTAGGTGGCATTGCCAACGTTATTACCGGCCCGATGGCTGGAAAGTTATCGGATAAGACCGGAAGGAAGCCATTAATAATCGTTTCCTGTATTGGAATGGGTGTAGTTATGATCGCTACGCCTTATCTGACAGCCTCGATATGGCTTATTTACGCTTTGTTTGGCTTTGCCATGGTTATGATGGCGCTCCGAATTAGTCCCCTCCAATCGCTCATGACAGCCATCGTAGAAGAACAGCGAAGGGGAGCCTTGCTCAGCCTTGCCGTCGCTATTGGGCAAGTGGGGATCGGTATTGGTGGAGCAGTAGCTGGTTTGGCGTACGTAAACTTTGGGTTTGCTTCCAACACCTTTGCTGGAGCCGCGGCCATTTTTGGAATGGCTTTATTGGTGCATAAAACATTACCTGAGCCTCAAAGGAAGAAGGCCGAGGTTGTAGACCTAGGAATTTAGCCCCGTTTTTGCAGGAATTAGCTTATCCTTCGACGGGCCTGTTTCCAATGTCGAATCAAAATGAAAGTGGTCCCGAGCCTTCGGCTCGGGACCACTTTGCATATAAACCATGCGAAAAGAACGCGTAGAGGAATCGACCTCGGCGCGCCGTTTGCAACTAAGAGTTCATCACGACGAGGAATTCATCGTTCTTCTTGGTGCCGCGCATTTTTTCCATTAAGAAGTTCATGGCTGCAACAGGATCCATGTCTGCCAACACTTTACGCAGAATCCAGATTCTCTTGAGCTTCGCTTCCGGAATGAGCAGTTCTTCGCGTCTAGTTCCCGATTTGACGATGTGCATCGCAGGGAAAATGCGACGGTCCGCCAATTCACGATCCAGTACCAACTCAGAGTTTCCGGTTCCTTTAAACTCTTCAAAAATTACTTCGTCCATACGGCTTCCGGTATCGATCAAAGCGGTTCCCACAATAGTAAGTGAACCACCCTCTTCAACGTTACGAGCCGCTCCAAAGAAGCGTTTAGGGCCTCTGAGTGCGCCGGCTTCAATACCACCAGAAAGTGTTTTACCACTTGTAGGGGCTATTGCGTTGTGCGCACGCGCAAGACGTGTAATCGAATCTAGCAGGATAACAACATCTTGACCTGCCTCGACCAACCGTTTGGCTTTGGCCAGTACGATATCGGCTACTTCAACGTGACGTTCGGGGTCCTGATCAAAGGTTGAAGCAATAACTTCTCCCTGAACGTGCCTACGCATATCCGTGACTTCCTCCGGACGTTCATCGACCAACAAGATGATCAAATGACACTCTGGATGGTTCGTCGTAATCGCGTTGGCAATTTTTTGAAGCAGGATCGTTTTACCCGTCTTTGGCTGGGCCACGATCAAGGCGCGCTGGCCTTTTCCAATAGGCGCGAACAAGTCGATGATGCGCGTTGAATACTCTCCACCAAGGGTGGAAAGCATCAATTGCTCTTCGGGGTAGTAAGGGGTCAAATAATCGAAGCTAGCCCGTTCTTCAATTCCGCCAGGAACGCGTCCGTTGATGGAATTAACTTGGATGAGAGCAAAAAAGCGCTCTCCTTCTTTTGGAGGGCGAACTTCTCCGTCTACCGTATCGCCCAGCTGAAGCGCAAAACGCTTAATCTGGGAGGGTGAAACGTAGATGTCGTCCGGGCTAGGCAGGTAGTTATATTCAGGACTGCGCAGAAAACCGTATCCATCGGGAAGAATTTCAAGCACACCCACCTTATTGATCATGCCATCGAGTTCAACCTGTGTCGGGTCATATGCTTGCATGTATTCAGGCTTGTCTGCATAAACGCGCTGGTGACGTTCCTCGCGACCGTCCCGGCTGTCCCGACGGCGATTCCGATTACGTCCTCTTCCGCGGTCGTTTCTATCGTTCGAGCGATTTCCACGATCGTCCCGGTCACTGCTTCTATTTCCTTGGTCATCGCGGTCGTTGCCACGATTTCCACGGTCGCTAGAGCTGCGGTCGTTACGGTCATTTCGCCCGCGATCGTTTCTATTGCGATCATTTCGTCCGCGGTCGTTTCTATCGTTTCGAGAGCCGCGATCGTCCCTTGAATTGCGATCATCTCGGCTGCCGCGATTGTCATTGCTGCCGCGATTGTCGTTGCTGCCGCGATCATCACGGCTACCGCGATTGTCGTTGCTGCCGCGATCATCACGGCTACCGCGATTGTCATTGCTGCCGCGATCATCACGGCTACCGCGATTGTCGTTGCTGCCGCGATTGTCATTGCTTCCGCGATTGTCGTTGCTGCCGCGATTGTCATTGCTTCCGCGATCATCACGGCTGCCGCGATCGTCCCGGCTTCCGCGCTCTTCACGGCTTCCGCGCTCTTCACGGCTTCCGCGCTCTTCACGGCTTCCGCGCTTGTCGTCC
>CALEEY010000106.1 GCA_937877085.1 uncultured Bacteroidota bacterium | reverse complement strand
TTCAACTTTCGTTAACAGGGGGAGCTAGTAAAATGATAAAACCGTTATACTTTTAGGGTGTATTTGTTTTTTTACTTCATAATCATTATCTTCCTGTCATTCAATTAAATAAATAAACCGACATGGAAAAAAATGTTTCTAAAGTAAGAGCACATGATGCTATTGTGGGAATCTTGTATTTAATCAGTGCTGGCTTAACGCTATACACATCCAACTTGAACTTTGTGTGGATCGCAGTAGCTGTTGGTGGACTTCAACTTATAAGTCCAATGACAAAATTCTGCCCAGTGTACTTCATCCTTAATAAATTAATGCCAAATACTGACCCTATTCAGAATGGTAAGTAGAAAGTAATTTATATATCGAATTATTTCTGCTGCAACTTCGAATAATAGGGAGAGCAAGTAAAATGATAAAACCGTTATACTTGGCCGTCAGTGTAAGCTTCCCTTAAAACTGGCCCACGCAAAAGTAGAGGTGTTAGGTTAAGATACGACGTTTATTGGTGCTCGGTAGCCGAGCGATTTGTGGGGTCGATAGTGGTTATAGTCTTCTTGCCATTCGAAGGCTTTTTCTCGGACTTCATCAAGTGTACGAAAGACGTAAGCATTTAGCAGTTCTCTCCGGATACTTCCATTGAAGCGTTCTACATAAGCGTTTTGGGTTGGCTTGCCTGGCTGGATGAAGGCCAGCGTGATTTTGTGGTCTTTACACCATGCGTCCAGCTTGTGACTTATGAACTCCGGTCCGTTGTCGACTCGTATCATGTTTGGCAGTCCTCGCGTTTCCTTGAGCTGTTCTAAGACACGAATAACACGTTGCGAAGGAAGCGAAGTATCCGTTTCAATACGAAGCACTTGGCGATTAAAGTCGTCAATTACATTGAGCATTCGGAAGGTTCTCCCATTCCCCACCCCACCGCGGTGGGGTGGTAGCTATCGTGCATAAAATCAAGACTCCAGACTTGGTTAGGAGCTGAAGGTTGAAAGAGCTGCTGTTTTGTGCGTGCAGGGAGCCGTTTCTTGGCCCTGCGACGAATATTGAGCCCCAGCGAGGTGTAGACACGGTAAACCCGCTTGTGATTCCATTCGTAGCCAGCAAGCCGAAGCCGGTGGTATGATTGCCAGAATCCAACGGCAGGAAGTTTTTCTACGAGCTTATTAAGCGCATCAATAATTGCTTCGTCTTCCTTTGGTTTGTGCTCGTAGCGATACGTGCTTCGCTTAAGAAAAACCGATCTACAGCCCTGCCGAATGCTCACGCCATGTTCTGTGTTCATGTGTGTGACCAATGTCTTTTTTTCGTCAGGGCTTAAAGCTTTTTTTCAACAGCGTCCTTCAAAGCAAAGTGAACCAAAGAGAGCTCAGCATACATTTTCTTCAGCCTAGAATTCTCTTGCTCGAGTTCTTTGATGCGTTTTAGCTCGCTTACGTTCAGTCCACCATATTTGGATTTCCAGGTGTAAAACGTTGCTTCGCTTATTTCAAGCTCACGACACAAGTCTTTAACTTTTTCACCGCTTTCATTGCGAGCTAGGACGGAGACAATCTTGGTCTCACTGAATCTGGATTTCTTCATGACTCAAAAGTATGGGTTTTTTCCAACTTTCGAGTGGGTTCTTTTCAGGGAAGCTTACACTACCATATCTCTACCCCCAACCAATTTTCCGGGGCTAGACCCGCTCCTATGGGCTCTTGGTCTAACGCACTAATGTTTCCCAGTTTCATGCCAACGCCGTAGGGTTGCGTTCGCTATAGATGATGTTCTGGGGAAGAACGAATTCAGGGAAGAATGCCTTCTCGGGCATGCAATTTTCACGCATAGAGCTGACCAAGACTACGGTCAGCGCCCAGTCTTTGTCAAAGGTCATGCAATAAAGCGGCCAGCTCGTCGCGTAACTCGTTGTATCGTATTACCTGACCTCGATGGATACGAATCCTGTCCGCCAGAGCCAGACTTGAGTTCAGGAACGTGATGTCAGAGTATTTTCTGCGCACGTCGGGGTCGATAAAAAATGGATTCACGGTTACTTCTGTACCGCTCTCGAGCCCTATGCCTGGAAAAGTACTGGCATTTACCCAAGGGTGGTGTTCGTTATAGTATGCGAGTGTGATGCGGTCGACAATCGCATTATTGTCATCAACCCGCTTTGACACATACTCGTAGTAGTCCCTGAGTTTGCGATTGATATCCTCGGGAAACAGCTGCAGCCTGCCTGTTGCTACTAGCGATTTGTAGGTGGACGTGTTCATGTAGAACGTACCGTACTGATAGGGCGTGCCAATATCTTCGAGGGTCGCTGCTAATTGATCGTAGGATAACGCTCCGCTTCTGTAGGCCATCACATCACCTATGATCCGCTGCATATTGCTATCGCCCTCCTCAATCATGCCGAAGACTTCCGACAGCCGTTCACGATCCTGCTCAAGATCCTCGAGTAGACTTCGAATCTCAGACAGGTGCAATTCTGAAATGATGCGATCTTGGCGCCAGCCATCTAGGG
>CALEEY010000105.1 GCA_937877085.1 uncultured Bacteroidota bacterium | reverse complement strand
CTTCATCCAGGCCTCTGCTCGGTCCCAAAGACCCTACGAGCTGATATAAAGCACAGGAATAAGGATTAGCGCAATCATGGTGGAGGCATCCAGCCCTCCAATGACACTCGTGCCAGAAAACGAGAGTTCACGTTTTTCTCGCTTCGCATGGAAGCCCAATTTACTGCGCCAAAACTATGATGGAGCTTCGCACCTCCTCGCCATTCGCACGCAGGATGAGAGAATAGGTCCCAGGCTCGATATGCGAGACCTGATCGATGTACTGTCCTTTTTGGATTTCGGCTCCTAGAGGTACTAAATCCCACTTCAAGACATGAACTCCCGCCTCTCCACTGCCGGCTAAATGACCAACCAGCGTATGCGCGCTGTCATATAGGTCTATGGACACAGCAGGTCCGGTGTGCGCTACCATGTAGGTGATCACGGCTTCACCGTACGTGGTGCCGGGTCGGTACATCACGGATAACCCTTCGATATTAGGCAGGATGGCAGGCAAAATGTCAAAAACATGAGGCCTTCCATCGTTTCCTAAGGAGTGATACGCTCGAATGGGGCCTACGTCCACAATGAAAGCACCGCGGCCGTGCGTGCCGATTACCATTTGGTTATCCCGTGGATGGACGAAGAGATCGTGGACCGGGGTTGTTGGGAGCGAGGCAGAAAGCGAAATCCAGCTTTCGCCGCCATCGAGCGATGTAAACACTCCGAGATCGGTTCCGATGTACAATATCTCAGGATAGACCGGGTCTTCGCGTATTACATTAATGGATTCACCGGGCAAATTGCCCACGATCGATTTCCACGTCAGCCCCTTGTCAACAGATTTAAACAAATAGGCCGAAAAGTCATCTTCACGGTATCCGGTCATCGACACGTACAGGGTGCTTGGGTCGTGTACCGACGCGATGAGTGTACTGATCCATTTATCAGGTAGCGTGCCGTCCCTTTGGGACCACGTTTTCGAACTAAGATCGCCAAACCAAACACTTCCGCCTTCCGTACCGATCCAAATCAAACTAGGGTCATGGGGGCTTTCCGCTATATCCGTAATGGTACCATACGGTACGGGTGATTTTTCTCCGCCGGAGGAATCAGCCAAATCGGGACTGATGGCTTCCCAGTTGTCCCCTCGATCGGTAGTTCGAAGCAGGAAGTTGGCTCCCATATACAGGGTGCGAGGATCGTAATGGGATAAGGCAAGGGGCGAAAACCAACCAAAACGCCATTTTTTCTCACCTTCTGGGGCTCTTGGCTGTATGGAGGTTGACGATCTTCCACCAGAAAGAACGGACTCTCCGTTTACGTCCTTTCGAATGAGTCCTCCATACTGATGTTCGTAATAGACTACCCCATCGGTTGAAGGGTCTACGAGGGTATCGAACGAATCTCCCCCCGTCCATCGATCCAAATACACATTTTCCCATGGATCTCTCGTGGAACCGACGACTTGCGAGCCATCAAGCTCCACGGTGCTCGGCCCAAAAAGTGCAGCATTGTCCTGCGTTCCGCCGTAGACATTGAAGGGTGATGCGTTGTCGTAGGATATCGCATAAAACTCAGCTGCTGGAATGTTGTTGAGGTGCAGCCACGAATCGCCGCCGTCGTAGGACTGAAAAAGCCCTCCGTCATTTCCCAACAACACCCTTTGCGGGTTCAGAGGATCGATCCAAATTTCATGCTGATCAAGATGCATGACTTCGCCGCGCGTGTCATGAACCCGCACAATACGCTCACCTATCCGGGCAAACGTTTTCCCTCCATCCATCGAGTGGTAGGCCTTCACACCCAGAATATAGAGTTCGTTTTCATCGGCTGGCGACACCCGAATGTCCGCAAACTTCCATCCTAATTCGCCAAAAACAATGGATGTATGTTCTTTGCTCACATGTTCCCACGAATCTCCTCCATCGGCCGAGCGATAGACCTCACCTCCGACTAAAGCACCCTCCTTTCCAGACGCCGCTGGAGCGTGATTATCTACAAAAGTGTAAACCACATTGGGGTTGGACACGCTGATGTCGAGCCCACTTCGTCCAACTGGACCTTTTGGTAAGCCCTTTTCAAGATGCGTCCATGTGTCGCCGCCGTCTTTACTTCGGTAGAGGCCACTTTTTTTGCCTGCTTCGCTTCCTTCGCCGCTGCCTCGCTGCCACATGGCCGCAAAAATGACATTGGGATTACTGGGATTCATGACGAGGTCAATCGCGCCGGTATCGCTGCCCAAAAACAGCACTTTTTCCCAAGTCGATCCCCCATCTCGGGTTCGAAACACACCCCGTTCGTCGTTTTGGGTATAAAAATGACCAATGGCGGCAACATAGACGATTTGTGGGTTGGAAGGGTGAATTAAAACCTTTCCGATATGGTGGGTCTCCGAAAGCCCTCTGTTTGCCCACGTTTTTCCCCCATCGAGGGACCGAAACACGCCCGTACCAGCATAGGCATATCCCCAAGGCCGGGGCGGCGTTTCACCCGAACCCACCCAAACGATATCTGGATTCGAATTTGAAACAGCTATATCGCCAATGGTAAATGTAGATTCGTGTTCAAAAATGGGAGTCCACGAAATTCCATTATTTACAGTCTTCCAAACATTGCCAGAACCAACGCCCACGTAAATAATGCCGTGGTTACCAGGCGGCACGGCAATGGCCTCGATTTTGGCTCCAGCTTGTAGAGGGCCTAGAGCACGCCACGCATAGTCTTTGAACGGAGATTGAAGGTCCAAATCTTGATGACGATCCCATGATTTTTGACGCGCCTCAGAGGAGGTCGCCTGCGCATGCGTTAGGATTGCGTCTGAAGCGGAGAACAGGAATAAAAGGAGAAAAACGCAGAAACGGACCATAAAACTAGGCATTCTTAGAAGGCGCTGGTGGATGTTGAAGAAAGATAGGCATGTGCATACCATTTCGGAGCATCGATACCCGCAAAGCCACCGGACCGACGTGGAAAATGCGCCTTTACCAGTGCTTTGTCCGCTCGCTTTTTGTACCATTGTGCAAATCCAATCGTCGACAGCTACGCAGCCCTGCACCAAAGACATTTTAACGGAAATGAAGCCAATCAAAAGCGTCCATCTAACCCCTATTTCAGCAAACCTAACCCATATTTCCCGTTATGGAAGGTTTTTAGGGCTTTTCCTCATCATGGCCTTTTTGGCGACTTCTCCTGCTTCTGCGCAAGATCAGAAGGCAGCGGAAACCCCTGTTACTCCTATTCCTGACGAGCAGAAATCCGAAACGACGCACAAAGTGGTGGTTAATGGGGTAGAAATCTCCTATTTGGCAACCGCCGCCACCATGCATCTTTTAAATGATGATGGGGAGGTTACTGGCAGTTTGTATTACACAGCGTATACCCGAACAGGGGCACCTGCGGGCCCAAGGCCCATTTCGTTTATCTATAACGGCGGTCCAGGTTCGGCATCGATGTGGTTACACATGGGAGCGTTTGGTCCTAAACGCGTGCTGATAAATGATCCAGAACCGACTCCACCGCCTCCGTACAATCTAGAAAACAACCCAGGTACGTTAATTGATGTCACCGATATGGTGTTTATCGACCCCATTGGGACCGGATTTAGTCGCGTGGTTGGTAAGGGAAAAGGCACCGAATATTGGGGTGTCGACGAAGACGCGAAGTCGCTCACGCAGTTTATCACCAAATATGTGACCAGAGAGCATCGATGGAATTCGCCTAAGTTTTTGATCGGCGAGAGCTACGGCACTACCCGAAATGCCGTGCTGGCCAATCGGCTCCAGAATCAAGCTGGCATGCATTTAAACGGCGTCGTAATGATTTCTACCGTCCTAGATTTTGAAACGCTGCGATTTGGGCCCGGAAGAGACGAGTCCTTCATCACCTTTCTACCCTCGTATGCCATCACGGCAGCCTATCAAGGCGTCGTTGCGTGGCCCAGCCATTTAGAAAATTGGTTAGCAGAAATTCGCACCTTCGCAACGCACGAATATGCGTCTGTGTTGGCGCAAGGGGCGTCCGCACCACCCGAGGAATATGCGGCCGTTCGGGCTCGCCTTGCCACCTACACCGGATTGTCGGTATATTACCTCGACAAAGCCAGATTACGGGTCGATGCCGGTCAGTTTCGCGCGGAACTTCTCCGGAAACAAGGTAGAATTGTTTCTCGATTAGATGCTCGCTACGACGCGTTGACCAATAACCTGCTCAGCGAATCGGCGGGATCCGACCCCCAACAGCCTGCCATTAGCGGCGCTTATACGGCAGCTATTAATCAGTATTTGCGCGATGAATTGGGATTTACAACCCCAGATGTATACCAAGTGAGCGGAGGCACGCGAAATTGGAATTGGAATAGGGGCGATTCGGGTTGGGGTGGTGCTGCACTTGTAACCACCGATCTAGAACAGGCCATGATCCAAAATCCAAATCTGAAAGTTCAATTCGAAAACGGGTATTACGATCTGGCAACACCGTTTTTTGCCACGGAGTGGACCACCGATCATATGCTTCTTCCGGATGAACTTCGCTCCAACATCAAGCATAATTATTATCAGGCGGGCCACATGATGTACGCGCTCGATAAAGAGCTCCTTCAATTGAAAAAGAATATCGCGGAGTTTATCGCTTCGGCCACGCATTAACCAAAAGGAGAATTGGGGTGTCCCTCAATGCTCAAATTGGTCTCGATAGAATGACAAATATACCAGACTAGCCTTATTTCTTTGCCGCAACTCCAGTGGTTTGGGGCCGTGTGTCCAAACTGTACATCAATCCGCCAGTCCCGCCACCATCGTACACGATGATGTCCAATTTGTGAGTGCCCCTTAATCGGACTGGATAGGAATCAGAATAGGTTTTCTGCATGCCCTGAAGAGCCACTCGCTGGCCGTCGAGATAGGCCCAAGCACAGTCGTCGGCAAGTAACTTGAGATCAAAGTCTCCGGTCCCGTTAACAGTAGTGCTGAATCGAGTGAAGTTTTGCCCCTCTGGACCTGGGGATTCTAGGCCCTCGAGAGAGGTGATCCATTCAGCTGAAAAACCTTGCGTTTTAGCATAATCCTGCCACTCATGAGCGTTTTTACCGTGCCGAACCGCAGGTTTGGGGACATCTCTAAATGCCTTAAGATCTACTTCAGGATCAATAGTGCACCCGCCTGACCACGGAACGTACGTAGTTCGAGGAAAGATGGGGGCATAGGTTGCAACCTTTCCCGTACTAGAAAAAACGCCCGTTGGATCGGTGTCTTCAAGACTGTTCAGAAACTTTGTCACACTCGCACAACCTGAGAGGGTGGCAAAAAGAGCGGCGACGACGAGTTAAGAGGATAATTTCAGCATATTAGCGTTGAACTTTGAAACGGTAGGTCACTTAGTTGCCCCACGGTTGATCGCTAGAGTTCCAAGTATATACAAGGCCAAAATTTATCGGTCAATTATCACGATGGATTGCTAGAAGGATTCGATGCACGGCATCCGATTCAGCGTTAAGTTTGTTCAGATCCAGCCCATGGATCGACAAGCCAATTCGTAGAATCATTCTTTCTAAAAATTCAATTTGCTGACCTCGGAGGCTCGCCCCATGACTTTGTTACTTCTCAGATTTCGATCGGCCATCATGCTCTCTATGGTGGCCATCATGTTCGCCGCACCAGCAGTGGCGCAATACACCCCTGCCAAAGAACGGCTTGAACGCTACGAAAAGCATGTTTCTATGACCCAAACTTCTCCCTATTCGGGATTGGAATGGCAATTTGTAGGCCCGACCAACATATCAGGG
>CALEEY010000104.1 GCA_937877085.1 uncultured Bacteroidota bacterium | reverse complement strand
TGCTGTATTGACCCTAGAATTCCCTAAATTACTTGGCCCAAATCACTTCAGTATTGCAGGCCAGATGCGCCAAAAATAGTTCATAATGAAGATTTCAATTATTGGCCTCGGATATGTTGGCCTGCCGCTTGCGGTAGATTTTGCCAAGAAAGGGCACCAGGTCGCAGGCATCGATATTAGCCCAAACAGAATTGACAGGCTAAAAGCATGCGATAATTATATTGATGATGTTTCGGATGATGACCTTGTGAGCGTAGTCAAGAGTGGACTTTTTATTGCGTCGACGACGTTTGAAGCGTGCAAAGACTCTGGTGCGGTTATTATCTGTGTGCCAACGCCTGTCTCCGAACACAAAGACCCTGATTTAACGGCCATTCGTTCGGCATCGGAAGGCATTGCTCCCTATGTAACGGCTGGCCAGATCGTCATTTTAAAGAGTACTACCTTCCCAACGACTACGGAAAACGTGGTCCAGCCCATTCTAGAACGTATTTCAGGAATGAAAGCTGGATCTGATTTCCATTTGGCCTATAGCCCAGAACGCGTGGACCCAGGGAATACGAAGTGGACAACAGCAAACACGCCCATCGTAGTAGGTGGCCTAACCGAAGAATGTTCTAAAAAGGCCTCTGAACTGTTAGCCGAGATCACTCCGAACGTAAAGATTGTTTCGTCTCCGCGGGTAGCAGAGCTAGAAAAGCTACTTGAAAACATTTTCCGGAGCGTAAACATAGCGCTAGTAAACGAAATGGCGATGCTCTGCGACCGCATGGGCGGAGTGAATCTGTGGGAAGTGGTTGATGCAGCAGCCACAAAGCCATTTGGATTTATGCCATTTTATCCGGGGCCCGGCTTGGGCGGACATTGCATCCCCATCGACCCCTATTACTTGTCTTGGCTTGCTCGTAAGTATGACTTTGAAACGAGTTTTATTACGCTTTCTGCCAAAACAAACGAGCAGATGCCGTTTTACGTGGTTGAAGCCATCCAGCGCGTCTTAGCCAACCGTGGCTCAGAAACCGTGGGAAAGCCGCGAGTCCTTATTCTAGGAGCCGCGTTTAAAAAGAACGTAGACGACCTCAGACATTCACCTGCATTCAAGATTATTGAAGTCCTAGAGCAAACCACGAGCACCCACGTGGATTTTTGCGACCCACACGCTACCGAGTTCAAAAAGGAATGGTTGCCGGACAACCCTGTGATGAAATCAATTGAAGGCACACCAGAGCAAATTGCATCCTACGATGTGGTTGTGATGGTAACAGACCACGATGCGTTCGACTATCAGATGGTTGCCGATAATGCTCGGTACATTGTCGACACGAGAAATGCGTTTTCTGGAATTAGACTACCTGAGAACAATATTAAAGTATTGGGAGCAGGCAGTTTTCTCAGTCACGAACAGAAAAACTAGTGATTTGCTCACAAATAGCTGACACCGTCATTTAAATGTCCAAAGAGAACGCTAAAAATTTTGCTTTAATTGGGGCCGCAGGTTACGTGGCCCCAAGGCACATGAAGGCGATTCGTGATACAGGGAATCGTTTAGTGGCTGCTCTCGATCCGAATGATTCTGTGGGTATTTTGGACTCGTATTCCTACGATGTGAAGTTTTTTACCGAATTTGAGCGGTTTGACCGACACGCAGAAAAGCTCAGGAGAATGGGTGAGGAGCATCGGTTACATTATGTGAGCATTGCCTCGCCTAATTACCTACATGACGCACATTGTAGGTTTGCCTTGAGAATTGGAGCGGATGCAATATGTGAAAAGCCGCTTGTGCTTAACCCATGGAATGTGGATGCGCTCCAAGAACTTGAGCAAGAAACGGGTCAGAAGATTTACAATGTGCTGCAGCTAAGACTGCATCCTTCCATTCAAAGGCTTAAAAAGTTGGTTGAAGCGGCTCCGTCCGAGAAGCATTTTAAAGTTGATTTAACTTACATCACGAGTAGGGGGCCTTGGTACTTCAACTCGTGGAAAGGCGACGTTCAAAAGTCTGGCGGCATAGCTACAAACATTGGTGTTCATTTTTTCGACGCATTGCTTTGGATTTTTGGTCCAGCACAGGAATATGATATTAGTCTGAATGAATCCAAACGCATGAAAGGGCGCCTAGAACTAAGAAGAGCTACCGTTACCTGGCACCTTTCCGTTGAACAACGTGACTTGCCAGAAGCTGCAATTGGAAAATCTACCTGGAGGTCCCTAAGTCTTGACGGTGATGAAATAGAGTTTTCAGATGGCTTTTCCGACCTGCATACTGCCATATATAGTGAGATATTGAGTGGCGGTGGCTTTAGGCTTGATGATGCGCGTGACGCGATTGATTTCTGCCAAAAGCTTAGGGTCTAGGTTTTTGACCAGCTCAAGGCCTTCCGATTGAGTAATATTCAAACCCCATTTCCTTCATCCGATTAGGCTTGTACAGGTTTCGGCCATCAAATACCAAGGGGCTGGATAGTAAAGATTTGATTCGTTCAAATTCTGGGCGGCGGAACTCGTGCCATTCAGTGCAAATAGCCAGTGCATCCGCCCCCTCAAGGACGTCGTAAGGCTGTTCTCCGTATTCGATGGAATCTCCAAATACGGCTCGAGTATTACCCATAGCTTCGGGGTCAAACGCTCTTACCATTGCACCAGCATCTAGTAAGTCTTGAATCACATAGTGCGCAGGCGATTCTCGGACATCATCCGTTCTGGCTTTGAAGGCAAGTCCCCAAACGGCAATGGTCTTTCCTTTCAACGAACCCCCAAAACGACCTATAATGTTTTCGGAAAGACGATGGCGCTGACGGTCGTTTACCGCCAGCACCGCATCCAAAATCTTGAAATCGTACTCGTTTTCCTTAGAGGTCCGGTGCAAAGCCTGAACATCTTTTGGGAAACAACTACCTCCAAAACCAACTCCAGGATATAAAAACAGATTACCGATCCTGCTA
>CALEEY010000103.1 GCA_937877085.1 uncultured Bacteroidota bacterium | reverse complement strand
TCCAAGTGGCTTGGGTTGGACGATAGAGCAATACCCACCGTACTTCCGTCCGGGGCCGTATGCGTGCTGCTCGAACCCAAGTGGTATTTCACGTCGCCAGAACCCTGCGTGGTCTTCGGGTCGATGTTGCCTTCAAACTCAGAAAAAATAATTTCGTAAGGCTTGTTCATGATGTTGGCCAAGAGGTTTAATCGTCCTCTATGTGCCATCCCCATGACCACCTCATGTACCCCTTTTTCGGCCGCGTCGGAAAGGATGCGATCGAGCATGGGAATGATGGTTTCCGAACCTTCCAATGAAAAACGCTTGTGTCCGATGTACTTGGTATGGAGGAAGGTCTCAAATGCTTCTGCTGCATTCAGCTTTTCCAACATGCGCCGTTTTTCGTCGTCCGTAATCGTGAATTCATTTCCGTTTGGCTCAATACGGGACGTTATCCACTCCTTTTCTTCGGGAGAGGAGATATGCATAAACTCTGAGCCGATTTGCCTCGTGTAGGTGCGACGCAGAATGTCCAGAATGTCTCGAAGGGGTAACAAATTCTTGCCCCCAAGTCCGCCCGTAATGAACTCGCGGTCAAGATCCCAAATGGTTAGGCCATACGATGCCGGATCCAGTTCTGGGTGATATTCCCAATCGTAACCTAACGGGTTCACGTCGGCTTGCAGGTGACCTCGAACCCTAAAGGATCGGATGAGCTGCAATACACTTGCTTCTTTTTGAACGAAATCCAGTTCCGCAATGGCCCCAAGCGTACCTACCCGCGGCGTGGAATCCGTAGCGAGGGTCCACGGTTGATATGGAATATTCAGGTCGCGAAATATTTCTTCGTAAAACCCGTGCTCCCCGCGGAGGAGCTCCTCGATATGGGCTAGAAAACCACCACTTTCGGCACCCTGTATGACCCGGTGATCGTAAGTCGAAGTAATGGTCATAATCTGGGAAATACCCGTCTTACTGATCATTTCCGGTGGGAAGGCATAGTATTCGATGGGATACCCAATCGAGCCCACCCCGACAATCACGCCTTGACCTTCCATCAACCGAGGCACACTCAAGTTCGTGCCAATCACGCCAGGATTGGTTAACGTTGCCGTGGTGTGCTGAAAATCCGAAATTTCGAGCTTGTTTTCCCGTGCCCGACGTACTACATCGTTGTAGGTGCCCAAGAGCTGGGCAAAATTCAATTGATCGGCGGACTTTATGTTGGGGACTAGAAGCGTTCTTTTTCCTCTGCGCTCAATGTCGATAGCGAGTCCCAGGTTGACTGCGTAGGGTACGACATGCACGTGCCCGTCTTCGGAATACCGATAGGTCGTATTGAGCGATGGGAATATTTTTAGCGCTTTTACAATGGCCCATGCAATGATATGGGTGAAGGAGACTTTATTTCCCCCGACCAACCGCTGATGATCGTTAATCAATGAGCGATTTTCAGCCATGAGCTTCACGGGCACGGTGCGAACCGATGTGGCTGTGGGAACGGCCAAACTGGCCTGCATATTCTCAACAATCTTAGCACCTGCCCCACGAATGGGCTGCTCATCGGCCCAATCGGGCGCACCTTCGTCTACGACCGTGCTTGGACTAACCGATGCAACAACGGCCTCGGGCGCCGGTTGGGCGGCTCGGGCGCTCGTTACCGCAACGAAGCCCTGATCAGGCCGGTAATCCTGAAAGAATTCTTTCCAACTCTCGCTTACGCTATCCGGGTTGTCCAGATACTGGCGATAAAGTTCTTCGATATAACCCGTGTTAAAGCCGAGATTGCTCACGATGAAAAGGCGTTTATGGGTGAGAATGCAAAGGTAAGGCAGAAACGTCAACGTATACGATTTCGCACGGATTCGTTGAAATTGAATTAGGGTTCAGATTCAGCAAAGATTCAAAGCCCGTCATTTTAGCCAATCGTGGTCCCTGTACCACTGGATGGTCTCTCGAACGCCATCATACAGGGCGATTGAAGGAGCATATCCAAAGGTCCTAGCAGCCTTCGAACTACTACACATAATGGTGGCATGCACGATTTCAAAGACCTTTTCCCTGTTTAAAGGTGGATAAAACCCGAACAGTTTGCCAATGAATTCCGTAACCCACCCTACAGGAGGTATGAGGGACGCAGGGATGGGAAGGGTCAATACGCGTCGATTGAGCGCCGCAGTTGTGGCATCCCGGATCTGACTCCATGCCAATTGCTCAGCGCCCCCCAGAAAAAAAGTTTGGTTCTGGGCAGCGGGGCTCAACGCTGATTGTGCGATGCCAACTACCAGATCTTGGACGTGAACCAGACTCAGGGCGACCTTGGAGGGGGATCCAATCACGGGGCATAAGCCCATCGAAACGGTCTTGAAAAACGTAAAAATGTCCGTTTCTCGGGGCCCATAAACGGCTGGCGGGCGCACAATGGTTAGTGGCAGGTCGAATCCGGCGGCCATTTGTTCCATTTCGGCCTTACTTCGACCATACATGCTAACTGGAGCAAAGGCAGTTTCTTCGGTAGCCACATCAAGGTCAGAAATACCGATAGCAGCCAAGCTGCTAACCAAGACGATCCTCCTTAGGGTCGGTTCGGTCTTTTGAACACGGAGGGTCGTTTCAGAGGATTTTGCAACATGCCCATTCTTCTGAGCGGCCAAAAGCAGGTTCCGCGTGCCTTCTACATTGGCCTGGTAAAAATCGTCCCAACGAGTGGACCGGGTCAAAGCCGCGACGTGAAATACATAGTGTACCCCTTTCAAGCCCTGTTCCAAGGCAACCTGGTCATCCAGGGTCCCTTCGATAAAGGTAACCGGCAATCCTTTCAGCCATTTTTGATCTTTCCGAACTAAGCACCTAACATCGGTACATCCTGCGTTTAGCAGATATTCAACCAAATGACTACCAACAAAGCCGGTGCCTCCAGTTACAAACACAGAAGACCCAGCGAAGGAATCGATATTTGGAGGAATGGCGAAGCTCACTTTTTCCTAAGGCGAGCAACCGATTCAATGTGGTGGGTGTGTGGGAAGAGATCCACCGGTTGGATATGATCGACTTCATATACGTCCGAGAGCAATGCCAAATCGCGGGCCTGCGTCATCGGATTACAAGACACGTATACGAACCTATCGGGAGCCAGCTCTCGAATCTGATCGACAACCTTTGGGTGAAGCCCAGCTCGTGGCGGATCCACAATTAACACATCTGGACGCCCGTGTTTTTTGACAAAGGCGGCATTGAATAGACGCATCATGTCCCCAGTAACAAAGGTGACATTGTCTATGTCGTTGGCTTTTGCGTTCCGGCGGGCATTTCGAACGGCTTCTTCAATCAATTCTACGCCTACAACGTGCTTTACATGCGGGGCAATAAAACAAGAAATGGTACCCGCCCCACAGTACAAATCATACACTAGGTCGGTTGGCTTGAGTTCGGCAAACTGTAAGGCTACCTCATAAAGAGTTTGCGCTTGGACGGTATTCGTTTGAAAAAATGCATTTGAAGCTATCTCAAACGTACAGTCACCAATTTTATCGTGAACGACCCCGCTGCCAAATATGATATGTGCTTCCTCTCCAAAAGCCGTCTGGGCCTGGGTGGAATTAATGGTATTGACGAGCGTAGTAACTTGGGGGAAGTTGGTTTGAAGATACTCGGCTAAAAACGCCATACGCTCGGCGTCTACATAGCTAGTAACCAAATTGACCATCATTTCGGGCAATTTAGCGGACTGTCGAATGACCAAGTGCCGTAGGTACCCCACGTGTCTTCTGGTGTCCCACGGTTTCCAGCCGTTTTCTAGAGCAACGGCACGCATTGCATTCACAATTTGGGCGCTCAATTCGGACTGAAGGTGGCATTCGGTAAGGTCAAGCACCTTGGCCCAATTCCCTGGAACGTGCAAACCGAGGGCGAAGGAGGTGTCAAATTCTTCCTCGGAAGCAATTTCAGAGGGTGTCAGCCATCGACCCGAACTAAAACTGAACTCCATCTTGTTGCGGTAAT
>CALEEY010000102.1 GCA_937877085.1 uncultured Bacteroidota bacterium | reverse complement strand
ATGTTCAGCCGCCATCGTAATGCGAGAATTAATCGTAATCAGAACGTTCCGATTGATGGCCATCAAATCGCGCATCAGTCGATCTGCGGCTACGTCGAACGTGTCGGGAGATGCCATGTGGTCCCTCAATTGAACCCAACGGACCCCATATTTTACTGCACTTCTAACCTTCGCAGCTACTTTTGCATCCGTGAATTCGTCCGCAACTAAAAGAAGCCTAGGAAGGGTCATTCTCTTCACCGCACGTTACGTTAAGACCTGAACCCTTCCCTCCATGGAGGACGAGGCTTGCGCGTAAAACCGCTTGGGTATGCGACCAGCCATCCATGCCAACCGCCCTCCCATCACAGCGTGTCTCATGGCCGATGCCATTTGCACGGGATGTTTAGCTTTCGAAACGGCCGTATTTAATAGAATTCCATCGTAGCCCAATTCCATCGCTTTCGCGCCGTCGCTGGCCGTACCAATACCCGCGTCCACGATGAGCGGTGTGCCCGGAATCAATTCTCTGATCAACTGCAAATTGTATGGATTCACTATTCCCATTCCGCTACCAATGGGTGAAGCTAGGGGCATGACGGCTGCACATCCCATATCGGCAAGTTTTCTACAGGTAATGGGGTCGTCATTCGAGTAGGCCATGACGGTAAATCCAGACCGAATAAGGTCCGAAGCCGCTTTCAACAATTGTTCGACGTCAGGCAGAAGGGTTTCATCATCCCCGATGACTTCCAGCTTGATGAGGTTGGTTTCCAATGCCTCCCGTGCCATTTCGGCGACTAAGACAGCTTCTTTTGCCGTATAGCATCCAGCGGTGTTGGGTAGCAATTGTACTGGAAGGGACTGAAGCAACTCCAAAAAGCTCTCTTCGGAATGATCTGAAAGATTAACTCGGCGGATGGCGACGGTAACTAGTTGCGTGCCCGAAGCCGCGAGCGATTCTAACATGACCTGTGGGTTCGGATATCCACTGGTTCCAAGAAGCAGTCTCGATTTCAGCTTCATTTCGCCGATTCGAAGCCAATCGCCGCATTCTTCCGTTTTTACCGTCGTCTTGTTATCAGCTTGCATCATGAATTAACCGCCTTGTCTCGCCGTGACAATTTCGATGTTTGAACCATCATTAATCTGAACAGAATTCCAATCCCCGCGTCGCACTATTCGATCATTTACGGCCACAGCAACACCCTTGGCCGACTCAACTGAAATAGCCCTGCTCTGCAGGATATCCAGTAAGGTAACTCCGGATGTGTACTGCTCGCCGGTCCCATTTACCGTAATTTGAATCATCATACGTCTAAGTGACTAAACCGTTTAGGACTAAAGTAACGTAAAACTGCACTATCGTTCCCTGACAGTATGCTTTTTGCGGATTCAACTGCTGTTACGGCCGAAAGAATCACGCCGTGCCGGTAATGCCCAGTCGCGATAAATATTCTCCGGTCATTAGAATACCCCACGATGGGTTGATGATCCCGGCTTCCCGGACGAAGGCCCACATCAATACTGGAAAGCTCGAGGTCGAGAATGCCCGGTACCATATCCCATGCCCCGTCTAACACGGCATGAACGCCTCCTGCCGTCATCCGCTTATCAAAACCCATTTCTTCGCTGGTGGCCCCTACAATGAGCCGACCATCCGTCCTGGGGACAAGGTAGGCCTTCCGTCCTCTAACCACGTGATTTAGTTCAAAAGGCCGTTCCATTTTCAATTCAAGAATCTGTCCTTTGACCGGCCGAACGGGCGGTACAAATTCCGGCGGAAGACCCGCTATCTGACGGCTCCAAGCACCGGCGGCCACCACGACGGTGTCGGCAATCACGGAATCTTGCCCCTGCACATGCACGACCACGTTCGTACCTGAAAGGTCTACACTTTCGACGGTCGAATTTTCCTTGATGACACCTCCATGGCGAAGTATTGCTTCCCGTAACCCCTTGATTACCATGCGGTTATCGACTGCGTGATCTTCCGAAGCAAAAACGGAAGCCACGATTCTGGGAGATAGAAAAGGTTCTAATGCGAGCGTTTCTTCCCTCGTAAGCCACTCCACTGGGTACTGGTGTTCCTTCTGAAAGTCGAATCCTCGTTTAAGCGCGACGGCCGCGTCCCGGTCGTCGGCTACGATTAATGTGCCGTTTGAACGATAGTCCACATTGATTCCGGAGTCTTGCTCCAATTCAAGCGCAAAATTCGGCCACAGGCGAAGAGATTCACGACACAATGCGTACAATTCAAATTCTTCATACCCCACTTCTGCCGAAGCAGCCAACATCCCTGCAGCGACTCTTGACGCTTCTTGCCCGACCTGGCCGCGTTCAACGACGGTCACGTTTTGGCCTTCCTTAACCAGACGCCAAGCTATGGAAAGGCCTATGATCCCTCCACCAATCACCACTTTGGCTGTTTCGTTCATGGTGTAGTTGATTTTTTCATCGTGCAGTTGATTCTTTCAGGGCCTTATTCGTCCTTTCCTGTCCGATCGGATCTTTCTAATCTGGTCGCTCGAACCGCCCATTTGAATACTTCATTCTATGAAGGCAAACGCTAATAACTTCATATAGATTGT
This sequence comes from uncultured Bacteroidota bacterium, assembly GCA_937877085.1. Taxonomy (GTDB): domain Bacteria; phylum Bacteroidota; class Rhodothermia; order Rhodothermales; family UBA10348; genus UBA10348. The sequence goes on along the minus strand of CALEEY010000102.1, from coordinate 213 downwards.
TGAAGATTACACGCAAAAAAAGAGGCCGCTGATGTGCATCAGCGGCCTCCAAAACAATGAGCGCAAAAAACGAGCTTATTAGATCGTAAGGCGAGCTCCTAGAACGACGCCAATACTGTTAGCGTCTGACTTGCTGTGCGTTTCCCCTGGAGGAAAAGGAGCAAAGTCTGCGCTACCGCTAATAAAGTTCAGCGGGGCATATCCATCGACCTT
>CALEEY010000101.1 GCA_937877085.1 uncultured Bacteroidota bacterium | reverse complement strand
CGTAATAGAACGGTCTCTCGTTCACATTGGCATCGTCGTTGACCATTTTCCACTTCTTTCCGCCATTCTCAGAGCGATACAGCCCATTTTTCTTGGCTTCAACCATCGCATATACGATTTCAGGTTCATTGGTTGAAAAAGCCAACCCAATACGGCCCAATTCTCCTTTTGGAAGGCCATCTTTGTCTGTAAGCTGATTCCAGGTAACGCCGCCATCCCACGTTTCATAGAGTCCAGAGCCCGGGCCACCCGATTTGAAAAACCAAGGCCAGCGCCGGAATTCCCACATACCGACTAGGATATGATGGGGGTTGGAAGGATCCATAACCATGTCTCCTACACCCGTCTTTTCGTTTACGAACAAGACCCTATCCAGCGTTTTTCCGCCATCCGTCGTACGGAAGACGCCGCGCTGAGCCGTTTCGCCCCATGCTGGTCCCTGCACGCCAATGAGCGCCGTGTTGGAATCGGTCGGATCGAGAACAATACGATAGATATTTCTGGATTCTTCCAAACCCAAGTGCGTCCACGTTTCTCCGCCGTCGAGCGAACGGTACAATCCATTGCCAGCCGACTGACTGTTTCTGGGATTGCCCTCACCTGCCCCAACCCAAACGACGTCCGGATTGCTTTGATTAATGGCAATGGAACCGATGGAATGGGTCGGTTGATCATCAAAAATGGGATCCCACTTGATGCCGCCTGAGGTAGACTTCCAAAGTCCGCCGGATGCGGTTCCAGCATAAATAACGTCGGGATTGTCGATAACGGCAGCAATGGCCGTGACACGCCCGCTCATGCCGGCAGGCCCAATATTTCGAGGCTTCATGGCCTCAAATAACTCCATGTCCAGCTGTTGACCTATCGCAGACGAAACCATCAACAGACTACAAGCCAAGAGAAGAAAACGACGTCGCATAATGAGAACCCAATTTCTGATTAAAATCGGTTCCAACATACAACAGGTTCAGCAAAAGGACTCGCCTAGCGGATGCCTAAAAGTTGTCTGCTCTAGGATTCCACGTACCTCTAGCCACCGGCGGAATGTAATTCTCTAGTCCTTCGGGCTTCCACAAAATGCGGCGACCTTCTTCTGCGCTCATATAGCTGGTCATCAAAAGCTCCGTGACTTCTAACCCATCGTAGAAATTCTCCGCTGGCTGCTTTCCGTCCAGAAAACAGCGAATCATATATCTGTTTTCATCTTCATATCCGTATTCAGCCGCTTCATTGCCCACAAAAGGCATATCTCCTTGCTCAGCGTTCTGTTTCTCGACAATGTCTTCGCCGGCGACTCCGGTAACGGCGCGGCTCAAGAAAACGGTTCCGCCAGAATCCAGCGAATTAGCCCTCATTGAGTACTCCGGACCCAATAGCTCTGAGGACAGCCGAAGACCTGGACCGACATAGCTCCACGAAGTGGTCATTTCGGCAATCAAGGGGTGGCCTTGCTCATCCCGATATTCAATGGTCGCCCGCGCAAAATCTTCTGCCGGATGCTTCAAATAGTCTATCCTCGGACCGTACGTCTTCCGCAAAATCTCGGCGTACTCCGGCCTGCTCCATTTCAAACTAGCAATTTGGCAGTTTACCGCAACAGGTGTGATGGAACCTCGCGAAGCGCCGGGTCGCGTGAGTAAGAACCGAGCCACTTCGACGCTATGACACATCATATCGTTAAGGACCCCGCCTCCTTGCTGTTCTCCATTCCAAAACCACGACGCATGTGGTCCCGAATGTTCTTCAGCGGCGCGAGCTAAATACGGACGTCCGCTAAGCGCCGCGCCCCTTTTCCAAGCAATTTCCCGGCCACGAACCAAGTTTGGTGAAAAGATTTGGTCTTCGAGGTAGCCGTGTAGCAGATTCGTCTGTTCTAAAAGCTGAATGACCTTTTTGGCCTCAGCAACATTTCGGGCCAATGGCTTTTCACAGGCAATCCCAACCAATTCGCCGACACCCCGCTTAAGAGCGCTTACAATCTCTTCCATATTTTCCACCCGACGGTGGTTCGGGCCACAGATCCACAAACAGTCGATGGCCGGATCGGCAATCATCTCTGTAATGGATCCATACGATTTGGCATCGCCGACCCTGAGGGTGCGGGCATAGGCCGCGGCCGATTCAGCGTTTTCTTTGTTTGGACTCCATACGCCGAGGATATCAGCATCCCGGACAGCTTGCCAAGACAAAATGTGAAATCGAGCGATAAAACCGCTGCCGACGAATCCTACTCCTAATCGTTTTTTTGGGGTCGAGGTCATTTCTATTTCGTTCAGTTCTGTGCCGTGTTCCAGTGGGTCGATGGTGCTTTTCCATCGTTCAGGTCTGGGCGTTCGACGGTTCCGTGCCTTCTTTCCGTTGGGTGCTTCTGCCCAAAGATAGGAAAGGCGGGGCGTTTTGTACGAATATGAAGTGCCAACAATTGCTCACAATCGCGTACGAGCGTTAATTCCCGCTCCCGCTCCCGCCCCCACCAAAGAATCCAAATCGTGGATTTACAATATTGTTGTAAATCGATCCAAATCGGTAGCTGAAGCCGACCTGGAACTCGTACTGGAAGCTGGTTGGCAGCTTCTTATTGCCCAGCAACACATCCTCATCGTTGGACGCTTCGAGAGGGAGCCAAATCTGATCGTGTACGGAAGAAACTTTGGCCTCTAGGTTGAGCGAGAGTCCACGTGCTACTCGGATATCCAAGTTGCCATTCAGTCCAATATTGTACAGATCAAACAGCGTTTCTTCGAAATCCGTCACATAGGATTCGACGGTGACACTAGCTCTCGCAAAACCCCAAGGTTGTCTAAAATTGGCTATTAGTTGGAGCTGATTTTGAATGAGTAGTTGGTCGAGTTCATTATAAACCGTTAGTTCATCGTAGCTGTTTTTTCGCAGGTTTACTTCGTACCGAGCTCTGAGATCTCTCGTGGAAGATTCCGTATATGGGAAAAAACTAAACTCTACGGTGGGTGAAATCGAGGTCGATAAGTTGGTGTTATTACTGGATGACGTGTTGGTATAGGTCGTTAATCCTGCGGACCAATGCGTATCTAAACTTTTCACCAACTGCCCATACACACTTCCATCCCTATTGGAACTGTGTATAGTGCCGGTGCTCAAATCATACCGGCTTTCGCGGTAATTCATTCGGCCACTGACGCCAAATTTCCACTCCTCGGTTACCCGATCAGCGGAAACCCGGGTTTCAATTTTGGTGATGCTGCTTGTTTCTTCGGCTTCGTAGTTGCCGCTCATGCGGACGTTAAATACCCAAAAATTCCAAGGATCATCAATAACCTGAACATTCTCGGGTAACGTGCTCTGCTGCGTGATAGGAACCGAGATTTCAATGCGTTTACCTACTTCCGTAGTCATTAGGAATCGAACCAATCCACGGGCTATTGTACGGGTCAATCCCTCCCGCAATTCATTATTGGTATCCGTCGAACCCGATGTATAGGTGAGGTTATCTGTCATGGACGCCAATGCTTCCAACCCGATAAATTCGAGATTGAAATTATTCCCTCCAGATCCGGTACTCTCCTGAGTAATTAACACGTGGACGTCGGCTCCTACCCGATCCCGCACATAATTGATGTACGGTATTTCGCGGCGGATGTAGTCGAAGTCGCAACTCCTTCCGCAATCAATAAATACGTCTAACGTTTCCGGCTTGTCTTGTTGAGCCAACGTTGGAGCCGAAAAAGAGACGGCTAGAAGGAGGCTTAATATCGCTTTTTTCACTTAATTGAAGAGCTAATTAGCAGATTCGGAATTGGGGAAATCGGGAAAATGAAATAAAATAGAAAGAGCCCGGCCTTACAGGACCGAGCTCTCCCTGAGGACAAACCGCCTTGAGACAAATCCTGGATGAATCAGAGTCCGTCTCAAATCTGTTATCGGCCCGGCTATGCATTGCTTAAATCTTTTTTGAAAAATGATTTCGAGATCAACAGATCGCGCATCTTTTCACTAAGGGTAGACGAACAGAGCTACCAGACGATTCCCGGCAGACGCTTCATTCACAATTACTCCATATTCTCGAAGGCGAGATTGCTTCGGGACTGGTGCTTCTGCTCCATTTAAAATTGTCGGGTCGTCATAAAACAAGCGCGAAATCTATGCGTAAGACCGAACGATCAAAATAACAGAGGGATGTTAGACCAGACCATTCAGACCATCGAACAACGAATCCTGCAGGTTTTTCCTGCCGGACACTCGTATTCCAAGACCCAAATTAAAGAAGCTCGCCTGCCTTCAGGCGTCAAGCACTTTTTATTAAGCGCTTTACAGCGACGTTCGGAGATCGAGGCGGCACAATTGTTAAACGTTCGTTCTGAATGGTTCAACGCCGACGATGACGAATATCAATTAGTCTTGCAACAGGCCGTCTTAACACTTGGTAATTCAGCCTGTTTTCCGGCTCTTGAGTGGCCTAAGGCGGTTCATCAAGCGGTAGAACACGTCGTTGAGTATTTGATTTCTCCGGTTTCTATGCTGGCCCGGTTTGTTTTCTCTGCAGATTCGGCCTCCATATCTGCTTCCGACTTGCTAAGGAAATCAGGGTATTTTTCGGACTATTCGTATCTAAGTCGAGCCGTCGAAGCCTATATCAGCCGAAAGAATTCCCAGCGGGTTTTTAAGGTTGAATTTGCAAACGCACTCTATCATATCGATCGGCAGATGACCGACGCATATGATTCAAAGGCCTGGCTGAAGCTGCTGAATCCGTTAATAAAACTGGTTGACTTTCCAACACCTGGCCTTCCTGTTTCCTTTGTGGTCCGTTTTTTTGAAGACAAAGGTCAAGGTCAACTAAGCCAGTATCTGAACGAAGCTGCTTCCGCTAAACATGCGGATATGGTATCCATAGAATCGTTGACGGCCTTAATAGATCATTTTTTGAGCGATGCTGGCGAGCCGGCGCAGGAATCGAATCAAGAAGCGCAAGCTTCCTCGGCTCTGCCTGCTGACCACCCTGCGGAGCCTGAGAAGAAAGGCGAGGCTTCTGTTGCGCCTTCCACATTGGCTCAGACTCCAGCAGCGCCCCAGCGACCGATGGAACCGGCCCCCGCATCGCCGCTTCCGCCGCTTCCTCAGCCTCTTCCGGCGCCGCCGCCGCTCCCGCCTGCTCCCCCTCCGCCTCCACCTCAAAAAGAAAGCGAATCGCAACCGGAGCCAGCCCCTTCAGGGACAACAGGCGATGAAAATACTAGCCCCCGCGTTCCGCTCCCGCTTTGGAAGAAGTTTCAAAAAGCAGAAACACCCTCCGATCAAGTGGTAGCGCCCATCGTATCGGAACCCCTGTGGAAGACATTTAGCCGAAAAAAGGAAGAACGGGCGGCGAAAGAGAAACTCGATCTTGCGAACGCCATGCCAATCCCTGAACCTAGGCCCGACATCGAAGCCCTCGTTTTAGGATCGGCAAATGCCCATAAAGAACGGTTTATTTGGCAACTTTTTGCTGGCAATCACGCGGCTTTTGACGCTACAATGCAGTTGTTGGCTACGGCACCTGACTGGACTTCTGCTTCAGAAATCATCGCCAACAAAGTTTTTCGTCCATTTAAGGTCGATATTTACTCAGCGACAGCTGTCGATTTTACAAATGCCGTCGAATCTCGATATTCTGGGCTTCGATCTTAATTTCATTTGCTACACATCAAAGGCATGCATTCAAACGAAGAATTGTTTCAAGACCTAGTTCGCCGCAGAGAAGAAGCTTACCTAGGCGGAGGTCAAGATCGAATTCAGCGACAGCATGAGCAGGGGAAGCTCACAGCCCGGGAGCGAATCGAAATTCTTTTAGATGATGGCTCCTTCGAAGAGCTCGGGATGTTTGTGCGCCACCAGTCGCACGACTTCGGATTGGAAAACAACCGGCCCTACGGCGACGGAGTGGTTACGGGGTATGGCACAATAGACGGCCGGCTGGTTTATGTCTACAGCCAAGATTTTACGGTTTTCGGAGGCTCCTTGGGCCAGGCGCACGCGCAGAAAATCCTGAAAATCATGAAGTTGGCAATGGAAAACGGCGCGCCCATAATTGGACTAAATGACTCTGGTGGGGCCCGAATTCAAGAAGGTGTCGTCTCCCTTGGGGGGTATGCAGACATTTTCTTGCAGAATACGTTGGCTTCGGGCGTGGTGCCCCAAATTTCGGCCATCATGGGGCCATGTGCGGGAGGAGCCGTGTATTCCCCTGCCATTACGGACTTCATCTTTATGGTTAAAAAGTCCAGTTACATGTTCGTGACTGGACCGAATGTGGTTAAAACCGTTACGCAAGAGACGGTTACATCGGAAGAACTGGGTGGCGCCGATACCCATGCGTCAAAAAGTGGGGTCGCCCACATGGCATGTAAAAGCGAAGCTGAGTGCCTAATGGCTATTCGAGAATTGTATTCGTACCTACCCTCGAATTGCGAGGACCCTGCTCCGAGAAAAGCCACCAACGACCCTGCAGATCGGAAGGATGTCGAGCTAGATCAAATAGTCCCTTCGAACCCCAATAAGCCTTACGGAATGCAGTCGGTTTTGAAAAAGGTGGTCGACGATGGGCACTTTTTTGAGCTCCATGCCGATTTTGCACCCAATATTATCGTTGGGTTTGCCCGAATGAACGGGCAATCGGTAGGTATTGTAGCCAACAATCCAGCTGTTCTTGCGGGTGTGTTAGACATCGATTCATCGATTAAAGGCGCTCGTTTCGTCCGATTCTGCGACGCGTTCAATATTCCACTCTTAGTTTTTGAGGATGTACCGGGGTTCATGCCTGGAACCGACCAGGAGTGGCGTGGGATTATTCGAAACGGGGCTAAACTCCTGTACGCGTTTTGTGAGGCTACAGTGCCAAAAATCACGATTATTACCCGAAAAGCGTATGGTGGGGCTTATGACGTGATGAATTCCAAACACATCCGGGGGGATCTCAATTTTGCCTGGCCGACCGCTGAAATTGCCGTGATGGGTCCAAAAGGAGCCGTTGAGATTATTTATCGAAAGCAAATAGAGTCTTCTGAGGATCCAAAGGCAACCGAAGAAAAAATTATTGAAGATTATCGGGACCGTTTTTCAAACCCGTATGTGGCCGCCGAATATGGGTATGTCGATGATGTTATTGAGCCTTCATCGACGCGGCATCGGATTATTCGAGGCTTGGAAATGCTGAAGAATAAAGTGGTGATTAATCCGAAGAAAAAACACGGCAACATTCCGCTTTAGTGTGGGTCTCAGAGTCCTGAGGGACTCAGGATGTGCTCTTGTCCGGGAACCGTCTGCATCGTTTATTATTCTAGTCAAGTCCTTACCCTTCACACGGATAAGGAATCAAGGTAAGATGTTACTTTAAGACAACTTGACCGATATCCGTTATTGGACCTTTAGGGGTCGCAACCGTGAGGCAAATTTGCGCCATCTCATTCGTTTTTCGTTTCCATTTCTTAGCCGACTAAGCTTCGTGATCTGTGTTGCTTTGCTGGCTGGTGGCCCCCTGACTTCGTTTGCCCAAAAGCGGACTAGTGAAACAAAAAACTTAACCGTCTTACCGCCACAAACGATCGAAAGTCACATCACGAAAGATTTGGCTAATCGTACTTTTCTGGAAGAACAGTCCCCCGCTTTCTTGTACCTAGAAAAGCTGTCCACGCTGTACGGATACCAATCAGACATTATGTCTGCCGAGGCTAGAAACGACGAAGATGCCATTGTATTTATCCTAGATTTAGCGATAAGTGACCTAGGGCAGATGCTCGTCATGGATGACATTGTCGAAGACACCCGATTTTCTCACATTTACACTACCCTGGTTGGCGAATACGAGCGCGTTTACGGCCCTTCTGACACCCTTTTCGCTGCATTCGGAGACATTTATGACCTTCGAAAGGCCATGTTTGCCGAACTCGAATCTGTAAAAGATCCGTTGCTAGAAGATTTGGTCCCGAGTCCTTTGCAGCCCGTTGGTACCGAAGTAGAAATGACCATGAACCGTCTGGTTGAGAGTAGTATGGAATTTCTACTTCAAAAAAGACGGGACACTTTGTTGGGATGGCTTGGCCGAGCCGACACCTACTTCCCCATGGTCGAAAAGATTTTCGCCGAAGAAGGTATTCCGGATGAATTGAAATACCTGGGGATGATTGAATCGGGACTCAATCCTAGGGCTCGTAGCTGGGCTAGTGCCGTGGGCATGTGGCAATTTATTTCGGCCACGGGCCGCGCCTATGATTTGAATGTCGATGCGTGGGTTGATGACCGAATGGACCCGGAATTAGCTACCAAAGCAGCCGCAAAACATCTAAAAGAACTGTATTATCAGTACGGAAAGGATTGGCAAATCGCATTGGCTGGATACAATTGTAGCCCAAGATGCATTAAACGAGCCATCGCTCGTAGCGGAATATCTAAACCCACCTACTGGGATATCTATCCGTATTTACCTGCCGAAACCCGAAACTACGTTCCAACATTTATTGCGACGTCTCTGATCGCGTCGAATCCAGAAGCGTTTGGCTTGAGACGTGAATCTGAAGGTCCTCAATACGCCTATTCGGTGGTTCCTGTAACGGGAATGATCGATCTAAAAGACATCGCTAAGATGGCCAAGACCGATTTGGCGACTATTAAGGCCCTAAATCCAAGCCTTCGCAGGGAGTCTCTGCCACCATCTTCGGGAGCGTTCAACTTACGCATTCCCGTTGGTTCTCACGATTCTTTTGTGGCCGCATTTTCCGCCCTACCAGTAGCCGAAAGGCAATCCTCCTCCGAATACATTGTCAAAAGAGGGGATACATTGAGTGGTGTCGGCTCGCAGTTTGGCGTTTCAGTTTCGAGATTGATGGAAAGAAACAGCCTAAAATCGACAAATTTGAGAATCGGACAACGGCTCGTCGTTCCCGGTGCCGACTACACCCGTTCGATGCCGACCATTAAGTACGAAAATGTAACGGAAACAGTCATTCAATATCCTCGCCGCCAAACGCGGCCCATATTAATGCCTTCCGCAACGGTCGCAGAGGCCTCTCCGCCTGCGGTAATTGTCGATACCCCAGTCCAACAGGTCAATTTGCGGACGACCGCCGCAGACACGGAAAGCAAACCGACCCCTCCGCCTGCACCGCCTAAAACAGAGACCAAAATAACGTATCGGGTGAAAAAGGGGGATACGCTAAGTGGCATTGCGGATACACATAACGTCACTATATCAAGCATCTTGGGATGGAATAACTTATCCAATTCCAAAATTAATTCCGGCCAACGACTTACTATTTATACGGACGGGCGCGAAGTTCCAAAAAAGAAATCGGAGTCAATTACCTACCGTGTAAAGAGAGGCGATACACTTAGTGGGATTGCTGCGAAAAATGAAGTAACCGTTTCCCAGTTGCGCCAATGGAATAATATCAAGGGCTCGAATTTGCGGGCCGATCAGCGCATTACCATTCATAAAGGGCAGTCCAATGTCACGACTCACACGGTTAAAAGCGGTGACACCTTGATTGAAATCGCCCAAAAATATAGCACGACGGTTGCCAATTTGAAGGAGTGGAATCAGTTGACCTCAAACACCATTCGGATCGGTCAGCAGTTCAAGATATTCCAATAGATCCACACAGGAAGTATTAGGCTTCGAACCCGAGACATCACAGGCTCTCGAGCTGGGGCCAGGCCTAATTACCAGGTCCATATACGGTCCTCGGGGCCGGGTCGAATGACTGGGGCCAGGCCTAATTACCGGGTCCATATACGGTCCTCGGGGCCAGGCCTAATTACCGGGTCCATATGCGGTCCTCGGGGCCGGGTCTACAATTTAGTCCCAACAGACTGAACCTAAATTGCCCATTTCCCGTTTTCTACACCAAGCGAAGAACTGCGCACAATAAGTGCGCGGCTCCGTGCGTTTATCTTTCAGGAACGAGTAATGCTCCATTAGTGGATCACGCTTGAACCTGCATACGCAATACTGAATCCACCACTGCTTCAATGCTTCCAGCCGATGAAGACCTGGTACTCCAGTATGTAGAACACGGCGACGAAAAGGCGTTCCGCATACTGATAGACCGACATCAAGAACGGGTATTTGGATACCTGCTGGGAATGGTGCGCGATCGAGAGGTGGCCAATGACCTATTCCAAGATACTTTTCTAAAAGTTATTTCGGCGTTGTCGAAAAAACGGGGATCGTACTCGGTCCAAGGAAAATTTTTAGGATGGGTCCTTCGAATAGCTCGAAACGGCGCGCTCGATCACTTACGAGCTCGGAAAAAGTGGAAAGATGTGTCCAGTTCCCAAACGGAAGACGATGTTGACTATTGGGAACGACTCCCAGACGAATCGCCTCTGGTAGACGTCTTACTAAATCGCAGCGAACAGTCTGAGCTTTTGAGGGAATGTATTGAAGCCTTGCCCGAGGAGCAGCGTGAAGTACTCCTACTTCGGCACGAAGCGGACATGACCTTTCGTGAAATAGCCGATCTAACAGGATGTTCGATTAACACCGCGCTGGGAAGAATGCGTTATGCACTGATCAATTTGAGACGTCAATTGATGGCTCAACACAGTAAGGATCTCACGGAAGTAGCTGAATAGAAATGAAAAACGACAAACAAGACATACTTCTTCATCTATACGGGGAAGCCGATAGTGAAAGTGATCTTCGGTCGCTGCTGAGGAATGACGACTTAAAGGAAGAGTACACCGCGCTTAGCGAAACGAAATTCCGGTTAGACCTCAGGAAACGTAACCGTCCAGACATCGCAGTCATTGAAAACATAATGGCTGCCGCGCGGACTGGGAACGAACGGCCGGGAATTCATTCCCGCGTCGACCGCGGTCCTCTATCACGCACGAGTCGACTCAGAAAAGTCCTCGTCCCTGCCATTGGTATAGCCGCTGTAGTTCTCTTTAGCATCGGCGTTGGATTGTATTCCATCCGATCGACTTCCTCCCAGAATGCCCCTTTGGCCTCTTCGGCTGAAAACGATCTTGTGCCACCT
>CALEEY010000100.1 GCA_937877085.1 uncultured Bacteroidota bacterium | reverse complement strand
CAATGTAAATGGTCTCCTCATGGATGGGGGTGCGGGTTTCATCCAAATAGGCTACGAATTCAACAATCCCGCCTTCAAAGTGATAATCGTCCCGTAAGAGTTCTTCTTCGCGACGGTCTTCGATCGAAATGTATACCTGACGATTCAGATAGGCCATCTCCCTTAAACGGTCGGCCAGGGTGTCGAATCGGTACTCGGTCGATTGGAAAATGGTGTCGTCTGGCCAAAAATGGACGAGGGTACCCGAAGTCTCATCCTTCGTCATATCCCGAACCTTGGCCACCGATCCGATGGGGGCGCCTTTTTCAAAGGTCTGCGTCCACACAGCTCCCTCTCGCCAAATGGTAGCCACAAGCTTGTTGGACAACGCATTGACACAGGATACCCCCACACCGTGGAGTCCCCCAGAAACCTTGTAGGTGTCTTTGTCAAACTTACCGCCAGCGTGAAGCGTGGTCATGACCACCTCGAGCGCGGACCGCTTTTCCGTCAGGTGCATATCGACTGGAATTCCACGGCCGTTATCCTTGACAGAAACCGACCCATCCTCATGGATTATGGTGTCAATCCGGTCGCAGTATCCTCCTAGTGCCTCATCAATTGAGTTATCGACAACCTCGTACACCAAGTGATGAAGACCGCGCATTCCGATATCGCCGATGTACATCGCCGGGCGTTTTCTAACGGCTTCTAGTCCTTCTAGTACCTGAATATTCGCTGCGCCGTATTGGCTTTTAGCGTCTTGTCCTTCCATAAATACGTCTATATGCGGGCCGAAAAAAGAAGTGCGGTAATGCGCCCAAAATACGAATACCTGAGCCCAAATGGGCTATGCGGGAGCGCTTTTTATTCAATCCTCTTTTGTACTCCCCTACGAAGGCAGAGTTCAGCTACGCTTCCAGATACCGTAAGAATTCCTGGACCCGATCTAATAAGTCCTCAGGATCCTCGTCCTCGCCAAATGCGGACTCGACTTTATAGCCATTGTGCTCTAGCAAGTGCCGAATACGCGTTCCGTCTTTTACATTTACCTTAATGGTAATCCCAATCGTTCCCGCTGCTTCATCTCTTTTCTCTGTCGACAAAGAAAGGACCCGACCGTCGTTTTGTTCGATCAGATGGATGATTTGACTCAACACCAAGTCTCGCTCATTTGCTTCCAACGAGACAATGGCGCCCGATTCCTGGGTGGCCAACATTCTGGCAAAGCGGTCAAACAGATCGTGCCTGCGAACCAAGCCAAGATATTCGCCATTGTCAGAAACCACGGGGAGGGTGGTTAGATCGTGGTCGATGAGCACCTTAGTGGCATTAAAAACGTGCGTATTGGCCGCTATTTTTACCGGTTCAGCGAAAATAAGATCGGATACGAGCGTGCTAGGATGGGATGCGTCCAGCAATTGATCCTCTGACACCACGCCCAGAAGGGCCTTATCCGAGGACACCACCGGTAGGTGACAAACGTGGCTTTCTTTCAATAAACCCAAGGCAAATTCGACCGTGTCGCTCGGTTTGAGCGGCGGTGTGATGGGACTTATTAATGTTCTTACTGTCATGTTGTCACTGGTGGCTGCAAAATGAGCCGTTTCTGTTTCTAACTTCTCCTAGCAGAACTGATAAAAGAACTAGCAATCCCCGTGCCGTTTCCTGTAAATACGTGGTATGTACCTAGCAATACCCAATGGGGTGCTCCATTTAGTCTCATGGGATGAAAAAAGTAACTTTCAAACTCCATCCTAGGGCTTGAAAGCCCAAATGATGTCTCTGAAATACGGCAAAACCTTCCGCCGGTCTACGCATCCGCCGCCGACTCATCAATTAGCAACAAGTCCTTATGCCTAGCTAGCAGGGGCTCGATATCTTCAGAATATTTAGGAGCCGCCCTAAATCGAAGCCGTACAACGGCCTGAGCCGCATCGTCGTACGTAGTGCGTGCGTATGCATAGTCTTCTGACAAAATCTCTCCAACTTTTCGAATGTGAGCAATTGCTTTTTGATCGGTTACTGGGATGATCACGTCCCGCTCTACAAAATCAGACTCGATGACCTCCAAAAGTCGAGCTCTCACTTCCGTGAGTCCTATGCCGCGCAAGGCCGATACACATGCCGCAGTGGGGTACTCTTCTTTCAATCCGGCCAACGCTAACGGTTCTTCAATAGCGTCGATTTTATTGAAAACGAGCAAGGTCGGTTTGTTTTCGGCTCCTATTTCTTCCAGCGTTTCGTTCACTACCAACATTTGTTCATAAAACCGTCGATGGGAGGCATCTACCACGTGTATAAGAACGTCGGCTTCTCGAACTTCGTCTAGTGTACTTTTGAAACTCTCAATCAGTCGATGGGGGAGTTTTCGAATAAACCCTACCGTGTCTGAAAGTAAAATCTGTTTGTTGGCAGCAATGTTGGTAAGTCGCGTGGTCGAATCGAGGGTGGCAAACAGTCGATTTTCAGTTAAAACATTGGCGTCTGACATCTCATTCATCAAGGTGGACTTCCCCGCATTGGTATAGCCGACCAACGATATCCGGGTAAATTCGGAACGTCCCTTTTTCTGCGTGTTCCGTTGTCGATCAATCTTGTCGAGACGGTCCTTCAAAAGCGAAATGCGCAGTCCAATCATGCGGCGGTCAGTCTCTATCTGAGTCTCTCCTGGTCCCCTCATCCCGATGCCCCCTTTTTGACGAGAAAGGTGGGTCCAATGGCGGGTGAGTCGGGTCCTGAAGTACTCCAATTGGGCCAGTTCGACCTGCGTTTTGGCGGTCGCAGACCGTGCATGGCGCGCAAAAATATCCAAAATGAGGGCCGATCGATCCACCAATTTACATTCGATCTCCTTCTCCAAATTCCTCAATTGAATCGGACTCAAATCATCGTCAAAAATGATTAAATCGGCTTCAACTTCTTTGGCCAACTCGCTGATTTCCTGAACCTTACCCTTTCCAACATACGTGGCAACGTGGATTCGCTGGACGGAAGCAATGAGTTCCGTCACGACAGTAGCGCCAGCCGTGTCCGCTAAAAGCGCCAACTCACGCAAGGAATCTTCAACATCAAGTCGAGATTCTCCCTGTTTTACCACGCCTATAAGAACGGCTTTTTCACGTTCTACTTTGGTCGAAGGATTGTGGGCTTGAAAGATCTCTACGGATCCGCCCCGATTGTTATCTGTTTTCAAGCGCTTCGCGACTCATTACTCTTTGTGCTGGTAGGTCAAGCGGAACGTCTAACTTAGAACGAACTAGCCCACGAAATCGGTCTATTTCTTGTGCAGGTACAAACAAATCCAGTCTCTTCCGTTCTCCTAAAAAATCTTGGTACATAAATGCGAAATGGACCCGTTTCCCATCCGCAATTTCGAAATAGTCAGAAACTTGTCCCCAACCAACGGCATCGCTTGAACGGCCGGCTTCAGGGATAATTCCATATTCCGTTACGATTACCGAGGACGACATGGCAACGGCCACAAACCAGGCCATTCCACCCACGAAATATCCAGCAAAAACCGTCAGTCGAACGGGCGGGATGGTGTTCTGGGCGTAGACTAGGAAAACGATGATCAACCCCATAAAAATAGTCGGCCAAACGGGGATCGAACGCCAAGAACCGACTTGCCAAGACATTCGAACGCCCCGAATTCTAAATCGGTGCAGTAATGTCATAAATAGAAGCAGCAGAGTGACTCCTACAAAGGACAACACCAAAATAGTATGTAAGACGTTTACCAAGTGGGGGTATTGGGTAAGAACTGTATCCGTTCGGAATAAATCGTATTCCCACCCGATACAGACCGGTTGGGATCTAAAGGGCCGATTATGGTCTCCAATGCTTAGAAACAAGCATTTCAAGAACTAAAAACAACAACGCCAGCCCTAAAAAGACGTTCCATAATTCCACGCCGCTCCTCGCTGTTCGCAACTGATCTTCTAGCTGATCGCCGCCCACGAGGGAGAGGTTCATTACAACTGCCTCTTTTTGACTGGTTTCGGCTATATGAGAAACGGCCTCCTCAGGGTCTAGGAGGGACAAATCGGACTCCAGTGCGCTCGGATGGACCACCACTCGGCGAATAACTTCGTCGTTTACAACCACGCTGTAAACACCTGGAATAAAAAATGCCCCGCTCAGTTCAGCTACTTTTGCGCCTTGCACACTTCGCTGTTCAGGAATCAACTCAAGGCCCGCTTCATCCCGAATAATGATGGTATCGTTTCCTGAAACGCCGGCCAAACGAAGCTGCATGGACCCTTCAACCTGCATGGATTCGCCGGAAACCGAGCCGGAAGCGGATAGATAATACAGGGAGCGATACAGCAGGGGAAGAAACAAACCTCGTACGGGGAGGTCGCTCCATCGTACCCCTGAGTCCACGCTGAATAATAATACCGAGCCTTGTCCGGCTCGAATTTCTTGGAGAAACGGCGCCCCCCCAGATAATCCAATAATCGTCTGTTCCGATCCAGAACTGGCCGCTGGTTGATACGTGATGGACTTGTATATGACCGGCTGCTCCAACTGTGGCCTTTTCCCCGAGGGGTCTGGTTCAAACATCCCTTCGAACAGGACATGTTCGGTATCGACCGTTTCAAATACGCCCACCGTCAGGCCATCTTCTGAATCAATGCCCGCTGAGACCACTTTCCCCGCGTTCAAATCACCGAAGAACCCATTCATGTCGGCCACCGGAAAATCGTCGGACGGAAAGATGAGAAGCCCGCCACCTCCCGTGACATAAGCATTGAGCGCAGACTGCTCCCCGGTAGAAAGGGACGAAACTCCGTTCAAAATAATCGAATCGTAGGTACCCAGAGGAGCTCCAGATAAAGCTGTTTCGGCGATTTCATCCGTTTTAAATCGGACGGAAGCGGAAGTCATATTTTCTGAAAGACCGAGCCGGAGATACTCTTTGGGAGCTCGATTCCCCTCCACCACGAGGAGTCTTCTCTCTTCTGGGACGAACAGAGTGAAATGCCGAGCATTGTCGTACAAATACTGATTGTCCTCAATCTCTACACGCCCCGAAAGCCACCCTGATTGACGCGGGGTAACAAAAAACACGGCGCTAGCGCTCGTGCCCGAGGGCACGTCCAACGTGGTCTGGCCGACCCGAACATCTTCTATAAATACGGAAGCCACAAGCCCGTTAACGTCTTCCGTGCCATAGTTCGTAAACCGGGCCTCGACTCGCGCGGGCTGGCCTTCAGCAATAATTTGGCTAAGCACCGAGACGTCGGAAACGGCCAGATTGCCACGACCATCCGTTCCTATGGGAAGCAAAACCAAGCGGATATCGTCCGGAATGTCTAGTCGGGTGGTGTCCGAAAACGTACTGGATTGCAAGTCGGATAGTACATAGAGCACACGGTTCAGGTTAGCTTGCTTCGAAAGCTCGTTGGCCGCTAGTTGAATGGATTGAAAAAGGGTTGATGCCCCTTGGCCAGGCTCTAGCCCACCAATGGCATCTCGCGCGGCCGAGGCGTTTTGGTAGGAGAGCGCCGTAAACGCCGTCGAAGGTTGGGGTACCAAAATCAGCTCATCGCCGGACTCAAAATCCGCTATTAGCTGCGCTGCTATGGTTTTAGCTTGGTCCAAATAGGCCCCCGATCCATCTCGCAACGTCATGGACGGGGAATGGTCCAAGACGAGCGCAGTGGTTGTCCGCCCATTCCCTCCAATAAAACCCGCCATGGCGCCTTCCAGCGTCGGTCGAGCAAAAGAGAAGGCTAGGCAAGCAATAGCAAGGGTTCGAAGCGCCAGCAGGAGCCATTGTTTAATGCGCACCCGCTGCATAGTACTCTTTTTAAGCTCATGCAGGAAGGCCAGGGAGCTAAACTGAACCCTTCGTGGTCGCCGGAAATTGAACAGATGAATGATCAGCGGAATGGCGGCCGCGGCTAACCCGAGAAGTAAAAAAGGATTTAAAAACGTCATGAGGTGCAAACTTTCAGGCTAGAGCATATCCCTGTGGGCGGCTCCGATGAGAGCCTTCCTACATTGGGCAGGCAATACCTGTTCCTTTTCGGATTTAGACATTTTCTTATGGAACCAAAGCATCCAATGAGAGGCTTATGCGTTCGACCTGTTTGGCCCCGATTTTTGACGGTTGAAAGTCGGTCTAAAATTCAGCTATATACTTTCCGACTTGCTTGAGTAAGAAACAATCAAATAGCACTCAGCCCAAGCCCGCGGTTCCCACCGTTAATCGATCCATAGTGATTCGGGGTGCGCGGCAGCATAACCTGAAAGGTGTTGATGTTGAAATCCCACGCGGGAAACTGGTTGTTTTTACGGGCCCGTCCGGATCGGGGAAGTCCTCTTTAGCATTTGACACGATCTATGCCGAAGGGCAACGTCGCTACGTCGAGAGCCTCAGTTCGTATGCCCGGCAATTTCTTGAGCGCATGGACAAACCCGACGTAGATTTTATCTCCGGTCTTGCCCCAGCCATCGCGATCGAGCAGAAAACAGTATCTAAGAATCCGCGATCTACCGTTGCTACACAGACCGAGATTTACGACCACCTCCGTCTATTATTTGCTCGCATTGGCACAACCTATTCTCCTGTTTCGGGTGAACCTGTTTCTAAAGATTCCCCTCGATCCACCGCTCAGCAACTCTTAGAAGGTTGGGAAGAAGGCACGCGCTTTTACTTGTGCTTTCCATTTCCCAACCATAAAAAAAGCAACGTAAAAGAAGAGCTGGCTGTACTTCAGAAGCGTGGTTTTTTCAGGATTTTGGCTCTTCCTACCGACAAACAGATTAAAAAAGGGGTGAGTGAATCGGTCATCGATCTGAATGAAACCGATCCGGATACGGTTCGAGTTTCGCGCGACCGGCTCTTGGTCTTGATCGACCGGTTGGTGGTTCGTCGAAACGATATCGCCATGGAGTCTCGTATAGCCGACTCCGTGGAGCAAGCCTTTTCAGAAGGAGGCGGCAGATGTACAGCCGTTATTGCAGGTACCGGGACGAGCCGTTCCTTCAGCCAATTCTTTGAACGCGATGGGATGCGGTTCGATGAACCGACCGCACATCTTTTTTCATTTAACTCCCCGGTCGGAGCCTGCCCTGTCTGTCAGGGTTTCGGCAAAACGGCTGGTATTGACCCTGATTTGGTCATTCCCAATCCGGATTTATCTATTCGGCAGGGAGCAATTGCACCTTTTCGAGGAGACTCCTGGGGGGCCTATTTCAGGGCTCTAATTCGGGTAGCTGCCGACGAACGCATCAATATTGACATTCCTTATTCGGCGCTCGACCAAGCATCAAAAGACCTTATTTGGGATGGAAAGGCTGATTATGACGGAATAACGGAGTTCTTCAGTTACTTAGAGAAGAACAACTACAAGATGCATTATCGCATCTTTCACGCTCGTTTCAGAGGGTATTCTCGCTGCGCAACGTGCGAGGGTTCGCGATTGCACAAAAAGGCGCTCTACGTAAAAATCGCCCACCGCCACATAGGCGAGATTTGCGAAATGACCACGGTAGAAGCCCAAAAGTTTGTCAATGAACTGGAATTGACAGAACACGACATGGCCGTAGCCGGACGCATTCTAGAGGAAATCAGGCGCCGGCTTGGCTACCTGGTCGATGTTGGCCTAGACTATTTAACACTGGATAGGCTAAGCCAGACACTTTCGGGAGGAGAAAGTCAGCGTATTCATTTGGCTACTTCGTTGGGGTCCTCGTTGGTAGGAAGTTTGTACGTGCTCGACGAACCTTCCATCGGGCTCCATCCGCGAGATACGGACCGTTTAATTTCCATTTTGGAGCATCTTCGGGACATTGGAAACACCGTTTTGGTCGTCGAACACGAAGCCGAAATGATGAAACGAGCTGACTACATCCTCGATATTGGCCCGGGAGCCGGTCGACACGGGGGCGAAATTGTCGCGCGGGGTAAACTGGAGGATATTCTGAACGATCCGGCCTCTTTGACCGGGGCTTATCTCAGTGGGAAAAAGAAAATTGAGGTGCCATTAACCCGGCGACCCGTCAATGAACGAGACCAAATAACGCTAGAGGGCGCGCGTCAGCACAATTTAAAAAACCTGACCGTGTCCTTCCCCTTGGGGATGATTACCTGTATCACCGGTGTGAGTGGGTCAGGAAAGTCCACGTTGGTGTACGAAACACTCTACCAGGGCCTTGCCAAGCTAAAAGGGACGCATAGCGGGGAGTCAAAAGTAGGCCGTCACACTTCGATTCGTGGATATCAGCTGGTCGACCAAGTTGAAATGATCGACCAAACGCCCATTGGACGCTCTCCGAGGTCCAATCCTGCGACCTATATAAAAGCTTTCGATAGCATTCGCCAACTGTTTTCTGAAACCTACCAGGCCCGAATTCGCGGTTACAAACCGGGGTATTTTTCGTTCAACGTTCCAGGCGGCCGGTGTGAAACCTGCCAAGGCGAAGGCGTGGTACGCATTGAAATGCAGTTTTTGGCCGACTTATTTCTTGAATGCGAGGCCTGCAAGGGTAAACGATACAAGCAGGACGTTCTCGAAATTCGATACAACGGGAAAAGTATTGACCAAGTGCTCGATATGACCGTCGAAGACGCTGTCGAGTTCTTTTCTGAAGACAAGAGTTTGGTTCGGAAGCTCCAAACGCTTTGCGATATCGGGCTCGGGTACTTGAGTCTAGGCCAACCTTCAAACACCCTATCAGGAGGCGAAGCCCAGCGTATTAAGCTGGCCGCACACCTAGGAAAATCGACGCGGGATAGAACGCTTTACATTTTCGACGAGCCAACCACGGGTTTGCACTTCGAGGACATCAAGAAATTATTGGTCGCTTTTAATGCGTTGATAAAAAGTGGGCACTCGATCTTGGTCATCGAACACAATATTGACGTCATAAAAGCTTCAGACTATGTGATCGACCTGGGTCCGGAGGGCGGGGTTAAAGGCGGCTTTGTGGTGGCTGCCGGCACGCCAGAACATTTGGCTGGGATAGAGGCGAGTCATACCGGAAGGTATTTGAAACCATTGTTAGGACTGTAGCTCCCTACCCGTGGGGGCCTCCCATTCTCATCTAGGTGCTTTTCGGCCGTAAGCATCTCTTCTGAGGCTTTTTCGACACGGCCCCTTGGCGCAAGGTCAACGACTCCTATCGGGCAAGAAGCATAATGTTATCAAAGTCGGCACTGGATTGGGACTTGGTGTTGTTCGAGTCGGACCATAGACGAATAAAGAGTGGTTTATCTGGCGGATCCTCTCCAAAGACCTTTTTATAGTCGGCTACCAAATCCCGAGTCACCGTTTTCCAGATACCCATTCCATCCAATTTGCTCGATGCCACGATCACTTTGAGTTTCCCATAAGTCACGACGGTGCCTTCGGGCAACGATGAACTGTACACGTATTTAATCGCTTGAGGCCGCTTAATCAAAAGCCCCTCCAGCGAGAACATGACATAGACACCGGCGCCAGAATCATTTAAATGGTCCTTGTCTTCTCGGCCCCCATCTGGCAGTACGTTTGCGCGCCAGTCCCAGGAAATAATTGGATTTTGGCTAAGCCTCCAATCGTATCCGTCTCCATTTTCTTTGGCAATATGAACGGATTCGCCCCTCGAAAAAGCTCGCACGAATGTTCTGCCCCCTTCCTTCTCGATGTAAAACCATTCGTTGTCGTCGAAAAACTCCTTCGTCAACGGTACCAACTTACTATTGAGTTGTGCATTCCATTTGACGGGCAACGTCCCTTCGCCGTAGGATTCGAAATCATCCAAAAGAATGGGTGCCTGCCAAGCGTTGGCACTAGGCAGTTTTCCGATTGAGAGGGCAATTAACCATAGAAACAAAAGGCGATACTTCATATGCGATAAGCCGTCCTCAACTGATGAAAAGCAACATGATGCGTTAGCGGCTGCAAATAGTGCGGTGGTTTGGTATTTCGTTGCAATGTTCACTTCAGCGCTTCGATCAATCAACACATATCAAATCTTTTTTCGCTTAAATTGGAACGTTCGTCCCCTATTGGCTCCTCGATTCCTCCCCGAGATTTTACATGCCCCCCAAGCCGCTCATTTCTTGTTTGATGGTAACTGCCGACCGTCCAGAACTGTGTAAGCGTGCCATCCTATCCTATCTGGGGCAAACCTACAGCAATAAAGAACTAGTCGTGTTGGACAATGGGGAAAAACCGATGCAGTCGCTGCTAGAGGACGTCCCCAGCCACGAGGTGCGTTATGAGTACATTCAAAGTAACGCAGCCACCACCATTGGAGAGCTTAGAAACCGTTCGTTGGAAATGGTTACGGGAGATATCGTTGTACCGCAATGGGATGACGATGATTGGTCGGCTCCTGAACGCCTCGACACCCAGTATCGAGCGCTGGACAAACACGGCGTAGACGCGGTAACGCTTTACGCTACCTTGATGCACGTAGACGATCCTGACTTTTTCGATCACCCATTTTATGGATTGTTGAAAGGGGGCGTACCACCCACTGTTATGCACCGCCGCGACGATTCCGTGCGGTTTCCCGAATTGAGAAGAACTTCGGACACCCACTACAAAAATGTTTGGCGCTCCCGAAAATATCTCATCCTTCCCATGCAAGAAGCGCATCTACATTTGAGATACTTCCACGGAAAAAATCTCTGGGAGCGCGACCACTTTCTACGCCGGATGCGCAACACACCCGCAGACTTGGTCGCGTACGGTTGGTGGAAATTTTTGCGGGGTAATATCCTCGGTCACCCCCGATTCCGAATTTCTGCTGACGCCCAAAAAGCGTTCGATACCTACTTAAAGGATTCCCGGACGTGCGGCCTATTTGAAGAATAGTCCGTCGCCTCATGTGTCGACTTCTAGTCTAGTTTTTTGTCTATGAAATAGTCTATCCAAACGGCCCAGGGCAGCCCAAGTATGGTTAGCTCCCACACCGATAGCGTAAAAAGGATATCCATTGTCATCCAGATGCCCATGTGGAGCCCAATAATGGCTAGCGCGGTCGCTGTTCGGAAACGTTTAAACCAAATAAAAAAAGCGAAAAATTCCGTGAGTAATCCAACCAACAAGAATAGGGTTGCCAAAACCATGGAGCCGAGCGCCCACTCTTGGACATAGTTGAGGTGGACGAATCCGGAACGCGCTATTTCATCCACGGCCTTCTCGTTTATCCACATCCAGAGATGGCGTCCATCCGGCCATAAAAGCCCCGTTGCTATGAGTTTACTCCAGGCCGCAAACGTATACGAAAGTCCTACAAATACATACGAAAAGCCCACGGAAAATCGACTTCCATGAAGAGGCTGGTCAAAGAATATTCGGCCCAATGCATAGCCCAAAAGTCCCATTCCGACCAAATTAGAGCTATGCGGAATTTCTCCGAGCGAAAAACGAGCCGCATACTGAAAAACTAAAAGAACGAAAGCAACCGCGTAGGCCCACCGACCAATGCCCCTGAACCCAGCAAATCCAAAGACTGCAAAGATCGAAATGAAGGCCGCGTTCCAGAGCGGTAAAGCATTGCCATGCATGAACGAAATATCCACATATCTGGCCACCCCCAAGGGTAGAACCACATCGGAAATTCGAAGGGTATACATACCCCATTTCCAAGCTAGGTAGCACGTTGATACCGCAATAAATAGCTCAAACACCTTTCTAAAGATTCGCTGGCCAGCCGAATCGGGGAGGTCGAAGCCAAAAAGATTATCTGAAAGATGGAGGTTCATGGCACTATGCTCGGATTAATCTGATCCCTTCCGGGCGAAATGAGCACAAAAGGCGTTGCAGAAACTTCCACATCATCCTGATCTGTAAGACGACCTTGGACTTTAAATATCATGAGGTTTCTGTCAGGAACGGCGCCTCCAAACATCATTTTCTCGAGTGCGGCCACGCGAATCGAATCCCAGGTAACTGTTTTGGATACCAAGTTGGCCAGGTCAATGGGGTCGACACCGTTCGCCTTAACTGAAAAGGGCGTTCCCGGAAGATTTTCTAACGAAGTAGCATCCCAACTGACGGAGTCACTGGATGGCATCTCTCGAACCAACGACCTCGTCCACGATTTTCCACCTTGGGAAAACATAGGATAAATGCTGAAAGGCCAAAACTCGCCCAAATTCGTGGCCACCGTTAGTACATATACACACATGACGGCCATCACGAGCATTTTTGATTTCT
This sequence comes from uncultured Bacteroidota bacterium, assembly GCA_937877085.1. Lineage (GTDB taxonomy): Bacteria > Bacteroidota > Rhodothermia > Rhodothermales > UBA10348 > UBA10348. The sequence goes on along the minus strand of CALEEY010000100.1, from coordinate 12,447 downwards.
TATTCGGGTCCACGTCTTTCATTGGCAAATCTATGTGTAGATTGTATGTAAGGATGGTAATATCGGAACTTCCCGACGCGAGTATCGCTAGGAGTTCCCCCTTTAGGGTGTAGGCTTAACGACACCTCCAATCGGATGTACTTATACTATCATCCTCCATTCCGACCGAAAATCACCAATCTCGAAGTGTTACGCCGTTTAAAATCAATTAAGGCTTCCATTAGTCGTTTTGGCGCGACCCCCTTCGGAAAACGTTTTTTTACCGGATTCCGGGTCTTGTTGGCTGGCATCGTGATATTTGTGCTGATCAAGCAGCTATCAAACATCGGCTGGCAATCCCTTTTGACCAATTTACCGGGATCGCCATGGTTTTACGTAACCATTGCCATAATGTACGTTACCCTGCCCATTTTCGAGACCAGCATCTATGGCCATTTTTTTCCGATACCCAGGCTGCGTTTGTTCTCGGTTTTTGTGCGGAAAAAAATAATGAACTCTGATCTGATCGGCTATTCGGGTGATGTCTTTGTTCTTTACTGGATAAAGGAGCGCCTTGGTATCCCAGAGGGTAAAGTGTTCCGCTTTATGGTAGATAACGGAATTACATCCTCGCTGGGGGCTTTTTCCGCCACCGGAGTGTTATTTGGGATTCTTATCCTCACGGATTCTATTCGTTGGGGCGATTTTTTGGGTGATAACGACCCCATGGTCTATTTGGGGGTAGCCGTGTTGGTTGGCGCCCTGTCTTTTGTCGGGTACAAATTTCGACACACGCTGTTTTCTTTGCCGGGCAAAACAGTCGTTCAATTGTACCTCGTTCATTTTTTCCGTTTCCTGCTCGTGTTTTGTTTACAGATCTTTCAGTGGTGGGTTGTTTTACCGCTGGTACCCTTTGACGTATGGGGCACGATGCTGGCCATTATTACGATTTCAAATCGGTTGCCCTTCGTCCCAGCCAAAGACTTGCTGGCCGTGGCGGTCATGCTAGGAGTCGCTGGGGTGATGGAAGACAGCCGGGCCGCGATTACTGCCATGTTGTTGACTCGCATCGCCATCGATCGGGTTCTAAACCTAGGATTTTTTACCACGCTGTCGCTTTCAGATCGCAAAAAGCACGCTGATTCACCCTCTTAGCAACGTTGCATTTGGCCCTTTTAGCCCGGTACAGGGCGTTTTTGAAAAAATAGTAACCTATTTTCAAAAAAAGTGAGACTTTTTCCTGACTTGGAGCGGCTAGGTAGTTGTCGGATCCGGTACAACTGAGACTGGATACAGGCAAACTGGGCAACCTAGGACAAAATTGGCCACGTCTTTACAAATTCCGATCGAACGCGATAAGCGGATCGCTATCTTCACGGGTGCTTATAACCACGTGGTGGACGGCGTATCGCTTACGTTGAACCGTTTAGTTTCGTACTTAGAGTGCGAGAATACACCGGTGCACATTTTTGCCCCTACCGTTCAGTTTCCGGCGCTCGTGCACGCAGGCACATTGACCTCCGTTCCGTCAGTCAGCCTACCGGGAAGACCCGAATATCAGGTGTCTGTTGGCATGTCCCCTCGGGTAATTGACGAATTAGATCGCTTCCGGCCCACCATTGTACATATTGCCACACCCGATATTTTGGGTTTGCAAGCATTGGCCTATGCGCGGATTCGCAAAATACCGGTAGTTGCCTCCTATCACACCCACTTCAGCTCGTACTTGTCGTTTTATCATATGGACCGCTTTGAAGGCCTTGCATGGGCTTATTTACGGTGGTTTTACAAAAAGTGCGAACACGTATATGTACCGTCTCGGTCGATGGCCAAGGTATTGAGCGACCACGGCATTGAAGAAGGAGTTGAATTATGGCCTCGCGGTGTGGACATCACCATGTTTCACCCCGACAAGCGATCCATGGAGTGGCGTCGCGAAAAGGGATTTGGAGACGACGAAATTGTTATCTCCTTTATCAGCCGCTTGGTACTGGAAAAGGGACTCGCCATTTATGCCGATGTCATTCAAGCGTTAAAGGAATCCGGTAAAAAAGTCCGTGTTTTGGTTGTTGGAACCGGTCCAGCAGAAAGCCTTCTCCGTGATCGTTTTCCGCGCGCCGTATTTCTGGGCCATTTAACAGGAAACGAGCTCGCAATGGCCTATGCCTCGTCCGATATATTTTTATTCCCGTCAGCAACAGAGACCTTTGGCAACGTGACCTTAGAAGCTATGGCCAGTGGCGTACCCGCACTGTGTGCCAATGCAACAGGAAGCAGCTCTTTAGTAGTTCATGATGAAACCGGTTATTTGGCTGAACCAGGGGACGTAGATTCCTTCATTCGATATGCCCTGAATTTGGTGGATGATGAAGAGAAACGTCGCCTCATGAGCATTGCTTCGAGAAGAGAAGCGGAATCTTACAGCTGGCGTCTTATTTTGGGTCGTATTAACGGCTTTTATGACAAGATTTTAGTGCGCCCAGAAGCGGCCTAAATCGTTAGCCACCCATCGCTTTGCGCCTGGTCTTTGTTTCTCACTCATTTTCTCCGATTGATCGTCCACTTGATAACGTGGGCGGGATGCAGCGCGTCGCTATGGATTTGGACGCCGCCATTATCCAGATTGCCCACCAACAACCGCCCGAGATCGCCCCTTTTTCTTACGAGAAAATTGTACTGGAGGCAAGTTGGAAGTGGGTGCACCTTTTGGCCGTACCCTTTCTAATAAAGACCTATTTCAAGCTCTACTTCCTTATCAAGAGAAGAGAAATAGACGTCGTCTTGTTTTCTAGTATGGTAACCGGCTCGTTGGCCTTTCTTCTAAAGCGTCATCTAAGAGCCAATCGAGTGCGAGCGGCGGCAATCGTTCACGGTCAAGATGTGACCAAGCCAGTGCGCCTCTATCAGCTATTGGTACCAAAAGTATTCGGTGCGTTGGATCTGGTGTTACCAGTAAGCGCGGCCACTGGAGAGGCGTGTGTAGCTCGTGGGCTACCGGAAAGCAAGCTGGCGGTCGTACACAACGGAGTAAAAATCGATCGATTTTCGCCTTACCAATGGCCGGCGGGAGCCCGGATGAATCATCCTTTTAGGGCATCCATTCCTCAGGATGCTTTCCTGCTTGTTTCCGTTGGACGGCAGGTGAAACGAAAGGGATTTGCTTGGTTTATCGAACACGTGATGCCTCAATTACCAGAAAACGTCCATTACTGGCTGGGCGGCGACGGACCTGAGAGAGCATCCATTCTGGAAGCTATCCGATCCAACCACCTGGAGGGCAGAGTCAAACTGCTTGGTCGGCTAGGAGATAGCGAATTGACCGAACTATACCAATCGGCTGATCTGTTTATCATGCCTAACATACCCGTGCCAGGGGACATGGAGGGCTTTGGGGTGGTCATGCTGGAAGCTGCTTGCAACGGCTTACCAACGGTTGCCGCGCGCTTGGAGGGCATTCGGGAGGTCATCACAGAGGGCAGGAATGGATACTTTGTCACTTCTGGAGAGGTCTCCCAATATGTTTCTCGGATCTCCAGCCTCGAGGCAAACCGCGTGGAATTATCGAGCCTTTCTACCTCTTCTGCAGAACACGTATCTTCCACCTTTGGATGGGCTAGTGTGGCACGTAATTACCTATCCGCCCTCTCTCAGATAGCCCCATGAAATAGGAAGATGGGACCGGTCGTATAGCCAGTCACCTGCATCCTTGACCCACCGGCTGCTGCCTATTGCGCTTCTTTTTTTCAATTGAATTTTTTGGGGCGTTTCTTAAAACGGCTCCGGCGTCACATGTCTTCCTTTCCACATCTCAAACATGAAGACACCAGGCGGCTGGTGGTTTCCAGCCTGATCATTCTTTCGATTGCGATTGCGGGGAGCTTTATATCAACCGAAACAGCCGTTATTGCAACGATGGTTGGTGCTTTTACCTTGGGAAGTCTGTTCGTCATGCACTATCACCGGGAAACAGCCAATCAACAAGTGTCCCTCGCGGAGCACTTTCAGGACCTTCAGTTTCTACAGTCTCAATTGGGCCTACGAAAACCACTGCCGTACCTGACCGGCTGGTCCGCATCGCCGGCGTTGGCCTCTCGACTGTATAGCCTAATTGAGGAGCATAAACCGGCTTGTATTCTAGAATTGGGGAGCGGAGTTTCGACCGTGGTAATGGCCTATGCCATTCAAAAAGTGGGCGTTGGCAAACTCGTTTCAATGGATCACGACGCAACATATGCAGAAAAAACTCGCGCCGAGCTACAACGGCATCAACTAGACCACTTGGTGACCATCCTTCATACCCCGTTGATTTTAACTACAACCGGCGGTGGTGGTGGCTCTCAGCCTTGGTACGATTTGGCGCAGATTCAAGATGTTGCCCCTATTAACATGCTGATAGTAGATGGCCCACCGCTAAGCACCTGCCCCGATGCGCGCCTACCCGCATTTGAACAGCTTTCGGGACGGCTAGCGCCCGGCTGTATCGTTGTGATTGACGATTCGATTCGGTCCGAAGAGAAAAGTAGCCTAGATGCTTGGTCCAGTGCTTGCAATGTCAGTCGAAACGAAGATATTCCCAGCGAAAAGGGTGTAAGCGTTCGGTACCTCAAATAGCTGAGTGGTCTTCCAAAAACTGCAGAAGGGCTGGAAGAAATAGGAGCGCAGCTGCCAGCGTCGTACCAATCCCGATGACGGCGAGCATCCCAATGGATTCTAGTCCTGGATGAAAGCTCAATAGCAGCCCCGCGAACCCAACCATCGTGGTCATGGATCCCATGGCCACATGCTCCCCGGTAGAACGGATGACCCGCCAGATTGAACCCGGTCCCTCCTCTCGATACCTGTGAATTATATGGACACCTGCGTCATCTCCGATTCCTAAAATGGCTGGCAAGACGATCAAATTGTAGAAATTTAGTTGGACGTCAACAAACTCTACAATCAGTAGCATCCAAAGCAGACCCACAATGAGTGGAAGCATGGAGAGAATGGTCCATCGAAGAGTTGAAAAGTTGATATACATCAATATCACTACGATAGTAAAGGTGGCTAATACCATCCACGGAGCTTCTCGACGCATCAACTTCAACATGTCGGCGGCCACCAACGACGTAGATCCGGCATGATACACGGCTCCACTTTTCGTTTGGATCGTACCCACATCTTCTGAAAAAGCAATTGAAGCACGTCCATCAGATAGCCCAACGGAGGGGTAAATGATCACGAAATTACCCAATTCGCCTGCTTTGGACGTGAACTGTTTTCTTAAAAATTCCGGGACCTCCTCGAACGCTAAAACATGATCGGTACTAGCGGCTCTTTTTAGTCGCTCCATGTCCTCGGATTCTTCCATATCAAGGAAAGGATCCGCCAGTTTTAGGCGCAGGTCTGCCAAAAAGGAAAGACGGGCCTGTTGCGCCTCGGGTGTCATTGGAAATCTATCCTGAAGCGATTCCACTCGATCGATGGTGGGCGAAAGCGTGTCCGAGACCATCCAATCGTTGAGCGCATCTGCAATGGGCTGGATTTCTTCCGCTGAATCTACGACCACGTAGGCAGGATTTCGGCGACGCTTATCGCTGTACACCTTGTTCTCGACCTCATGCCGAGCGTCATATTCGTCGTAGGATGGCTCTAGTTCACCAAATCGGTACTCAAACGAAACCCTAGGAAGCATGGCTAGCGCTGCCACAACTGCGAGACAACTTACCACTAAGACGGTTCGCGCGGCAGGGAATCGGGTGACTGCAGCACTTGCAGCTGACTCGGCTTTGGCACCGGAATCAAGATTTAAAAGCCTCGCCTTTTCAAACAAAGAGAGCAGTGCCGGCATGACTAACAACATCGCGAATAGCGCAAATACGATACCGGCTCCCGCAATGAATCCAAACTGACTAAAACCCTTGAAATCCGCCAAAACTAAAACAAAAAGGGCGCTGGAAGTAGTTAATGCACCGATAGTAATGGCTTGCCCAGTGCTTACAAACGTACTCTCTGCCGCCTGTAAGACGGACAAACCGGAAGCTCTTTCTTCCGAATAGCGGGCGTAAAAGTGGATACCGAAGTCGATTCCAAGCCCAAACAACACCAAGCCAAGGGTCGAGGTCATCAAATTCAGTTCGCCGAATGCGAAGTAGGCTAGGGCAAAGGTCCAAGAAAGACTCATTAATAGGGGTAGCCCAATGGTCAATGCCATTATGGGCATGCGCAGAAACTCGGCCAAAAGGATTTTAGGCTGGAATGACCTTCCCGCCCTCGCAGCGTATGATTTGTAGAAAAAGTAGAGAACTACCAATAAAAGGACCGATAACATGCCGGATGCGAACGACCCCAAGACATCCTTCTGAATCGTTTGGACCTCAATCATTTGCCTAAGAAGTCGGCCCGCCGTTGTGATTTTCATGTCGGGGGAAAATGACGTTGGATCCAGTGCCGATATCGCTGCCTCTACGTCACGATACGCGTCTTTTATAAAAGTGATGTCTGAAGACGCCTGTACCGGAAAAAACCGGAGGGCCATAGTCAAACTATCATCTGAAATGGGGTATTCCTTCGAGACGATTTCGTTGTAAATCGAATTTAATTCCTCTCCGACCGAGTCGGGTTCGGCATCGTCATCCTCCAGATCAAAGTAAAACGGATTGGCTTCTAGTTTGGCCTGTTCAATTTTATCGACCAGCCAAGTATCCAAAAGGTCCAATTCTGCCGGAGTGGCGAAATAAAGGGCATTATCCTTTAGAAATTCGGTGTCTTTACGAAATTCAACCCGTTGAAAATAAGGCTCGTCATAACCATCCCCTTTGAGCGCTAGCACCTTTGGAATCAACGCTTCAGCAAAGCGCAAATTGGCCTCAAAAGAACCGCTTTCTATAATAACCGATGCTTCACTTTCACCGCCCACGGTTTGACGAAGCCGTTCTAACGCTTGTGAACTAGGATAACTGGAGGGTATTAGATTGGCTAAATCCGTGTCGATTTTGAGCTTCATCGCCACACGGACACTCACTGCGGAAAGGATTACGGCAACTAAAACCACCCATCCAGCATGCGTAATAATGCCTCGTACGACTGGTCTAAGGCGTTCGAAAAATCGATGCATCATAGCTTATTTTACGGCATTTTAAGGACGATTCGGGGCAAAAGCGGTCGCTTGCTCAAACACCGTCTGCTATGGTAATGTTCAATTCAAGGTGGAAATTTGTGGAATGCACGGGAATTACAATCTAAGAGGCTCGGAATTCCCCCAAAATCTCCCGATTTTACCTGCAATGGAATTGCCAACCTTTGAATCTTCCCTCCGCAATCCACACTAACTGCCCATTTTAAGAAGAAAGCCCAACATTCATGATGTCCAATCCGAATACATACGAAGCACTTGAAGTAGGGCAGTCATTTAAGGTTAACAGAGTCCTGACGGCCGCAGACGTACAAATGTTTGCCGACCTAACGGGCGATGACAATCCGATACACGTAGACGCCGAGTATGCCAGTCAAACTCGATTTGGCGGTCCCATTGTACACGGCATCTTTCTTCTAGGCATTATTTCCAAAGCGCTCGGACGTGATTTCCCCGGTCCGGGCTGCATTGCCGTATCCATTCAGGCCAAATTTCTTCGACCCGTTCCTGTTGGATCAGAAATTACAGTCGAGGTACAAGTCGCAGAAAAAATCGAAAAATATCGCCACATTCGCATGAAAACGTACATTTACCTAGGAAAGAAAATGTGCGTAGGCGGCGAAGCAACTTTGGTACCTCCAGGAGAGGCCAGCTAGTACTACCGGCGTACGGTGAATGGCCCTATTTCACCACCTTATAGGCGGCAGAACGCGGTATTTGTTGGCTGCTATCGACCTGATTCATGATGGCCAGTGTTAAGACGTCCAATCCGCTTCCATTCAAGTAAGGAGACACCAGGGTATCAAAACGTGTAATGCTCGGTGCTTTCAGAACGGCCACTCGCTCAGGCTGTTTATTGAGTATGGCCGCGTCTGTTTCTCGTCGAAATCCTTGCATTGTGTTCACAAAATCGCTCGAATAACTAGCGTAATTCGCCTGGGAGGTAAGGCCAGTAAAGGTGAAAACCATCCCATCAAATTCGATGAATTGGACCCTGAGGCGGAGTACGTTTCCTTTCTCGTCGGTGCCTTCCGCTATGACATAATGCGCGGAAAAGCCTGCAGACTGCCCAATCCCGCTCTCAATAACCGTTAACCCTTCTTGGGTTTTAAACGCATCGGCGGCGGCTCTTGCGGTTTTGTTTTTCGAGTCGACTTCCATGTATAAAATGGCTTCCTGGTTGTCGGGAACCATAACCACTCTCGTTGGCTGATTGATGGTTTGAAATCCTCGAGGGACGGGAAAACTAAACTTCATTTGAGGATGATGAAACATGCCATTCTCAACGAAACCTTGCCGTGGGTCTTCGCCATAGACCAATCCCTGAACGTGCCTGAATAGGGAAGCCTGCCCTATTTTGTTCATCGGATATTCCGCCTGATACCGAGCAGCTCGTTGCTGAATGAACACTTCGCGATCGCCCGGATCAGGATGGGAAGACATCAAACTAGGCAACGACTGTCCGCTCTGTTCGCCCATGCGTTTTAAGGAACGAAAAAACGCAGACCCTTGAGCAGCATCGTACCCAGACATGGCGGCGTACTCAACTCCCAGTTGATCCGATTCCGTTTCAGCATCCCTACCGTACTTCAGAAACAATAACTGGGTAGCTTGACTACCCATATTCAGAACGTTTTCCGCCGCATTTCCACCGAAAACGGCCTGGCTGCCTATAGCGCCTAAGATCAAGGCTCCCATTCCAAATTGTTGCTTTCTGGTGGCCTGCGAACCGTGCCGTCCCACCACATGCCCTATTTCATGACCTATGACTACGGCAAGCTGCGCTTCGTTCTCTAAATAGGCCAACAAGCCTCTGGTAACGTATACATAGCCTCCTGGCAGAGCAAACGCGTTGACGACGGGGCTATCGAGCACCCGAAAATGAAACTGTAAATTGGCCCATACTGGGTTCACATCGCCGCGCTTGAAATGACTGACAGCTACCAGGGCTTGCCCCAGAGAATCGACGTAGGTGGCCATTGCTGGATTGTCGTAGAGTCCGTACTGAGCCACGATCGCGCCATCGGATTCCCGACCGATCTGGACTTCTTCTTCCGGCGTCCAAGCATAGCCATACGACTTCCTGCCCGAAATCGGGTTAATGGAAGAGGCACACCCGGCGAGCATGGTCCCCGCAAGCAAAACGATAGCGAGCTGCTTGAAACCCGGCCTAGTGGCTAAATAATTGGAAAACATGATTATGCCTCTAACGAAATCTCTGAATGTGAGGATTGGATCTGCCCGCCTGAAAAAACCTCGATGGTGTGGCAGGATAGGCCATCTAAATGGTCATGTACGATTTCTTTGCGCGCGGCTGTCGTGACGCTTTGTCCGATGGCATCGGAACCCAAGATATCTAGAAACGCACCAATCCGATGTGGATCTAGATTGTCAAATACGTCATCGAGTAGCAAGATGGGCGTCTCGGAATTCCGTTCTTTTAAGTATTCGTACTGCGCGAGTTTCATTGCCATACCAAACGTTCTGTGCTGTCCCTGAGAAGCATATCTCCGAACAGGCAGCTCGCCTAAATTCATGTCCAGGTCGTCGCGGTGGGGTCCGACTAGTGTAATTCCTCGATCGCGTTCGGCACTCTCCTTACGTCCTATTTCAACTCGGAATAGTTCCTCCACATGGTCATTCGACCAAACGCCGTTGGCCCCAGATGAGGTATCCGAAACGACGGATTCCAGCCCCTTAGCCTCATGTATAACCCCTTCGGAAAATGGCTCGTACACTAACGATGGGCGCTCTACTACGGTGCCTATTTTTTGATAGGCCGACTCCAAATGAGTCGAGAAATCAGCAACGAATGTATGCCGTGCAGCAATTAGAATAGAACCATGGCGAATGAGCTCCTCCGTCCAAGAATGTAGCAGAATGCCGTCGGGGGCAACTCTTCGCTTTCGGGATATCTGAAGAAGTTCATTGCGCTGCTTCAATGACTTTCTATACCGAAGCAAATGGTCTAAATACAATGAACTGGACTGAGAAATAATGTTGTCCAGAAATCGTCGTCTAATCTCGGGGCCGTCGGAGGTTAGTTGCTGGTCCTCAGGGGAAAAAACGACCACAGGAAACCGCCCAACCAATTCAGAAAACCGATCGAGGGGCGCGCCTCCAACGAATATTTTCTTGCCTTCTCCCGGCACAAAAGCTACTCGGACCTTAATTGATCCCCGTTTTTCTGACTCAAATAGGCCCTCTACTTCAAAGTGAGGGGCATCTTTGCGTAAAACATATCTATCGCTCGAGGTCAGAAATGATCTTGAAAGACACAACATATAGATGGCTTCCAACACGTTGGTCTTGCCTGCCCCGTTCGGACCAACCAACAGATTGGCGCCATCGTCGAAATGAATTTCCGAATTTTCGTGTGCCCGAAAGTTTCGAAGACGAATAGACTTGAGTATCACGGCGTGTAAATTGGGACTTACAATGGAGGGGGCGTAAAAAAGACCGTTCGGCCGAATAAAAGACCGTTCGACCGTTAATGGGTACGCTTTCGCCTTCGTTTCGTTCACGCGGATGAACGTTCCCGTCCGTACCTTTGGGAATTCCTTTTCGTGTTTCTATTTCAAAAAGTATGAGCCAAGAGTCCCCTCTGTTTTCTGAGATCCAACAGCTGGCAACCGAGCAGCGAAATCCTCGTTCGGCCCAAATCGACACGGCTTCCGTTCGAGAAATCCTAGAGATCATGAACGCCGAAGATCAGCTAGTTGCTGAGGCGGTTCATACCCAATTGGATCAGATTGAAGAGGCGGTGGGGATTATCGAGTCTGCGTTCCGACAGGGTGGGAGACTGTTCTACGCCGGGGCTGGGACCAGCGGTCGGCTCGGCATTCTCGACGCGTCGGAATGCCCCCCGACCTTTGGTACCAAGCCGGACATGGTGCAAGGCATTATTGCCGGAGGACTTCCGGCTGTGTTTCAGTCTCAAGAAGGAGCGGAGGACCTCGAAGAAGGTGGGAGGCAGGCTTTGATTGAGGCTGGAGTTCGCCCATTGGACGTCGTATGCGGCATTGCTGCGAGTCGTCGCACGCCCTTCGTTGTTGGAGCAGTTAAATACGCTAAGTCGTTGGGCTGCAAGACGTTGTTTATTACTTGCACTCCACGATCAGCCTTCAATTTGGATGTCGTCGATGTACCCATTTGCGCCGTCGTTGGCCCGGAAGTCATCATGGGTTCGACGCGGATGAAGAGCGGTACGGCCCAAAAATTGATTTTGAACATGCTCACAACGGCATCTATGATTCGTCTAGGAAAAGTCTACGAAAACATGATGGTCGACCTTCAGATGACCAACGCCAAACTGGTCGAGCGGTCAAAACGAACGGTAATGACCGTTACGGGGTTGGATTATGGCGCAGCGTCTAATTTGTTGAATGAAGCGGGTGGACATGTAAAAACGGCCCTTGTGATTCATTTGGCCGGTGTTAGTTTAAAAGAGGCCTTAGAAAGACTTGACCGTGCGGACGGATTTGTGCGTCTTGCAGTTCAGAACCAATCGTATTCACCTTCCTGATAACTCATCGGCTTCTGTGTCTCTTTCAGCTATTCATCAAGTAATTTCGACGGCCACTTTCTCCAAACAATTGGCGGAGTGGGTGCGCTTGCAGCCGGTTGGAGCGGCGGGGGCAGGAACGGCAGGAGCATTTGGAGGCCCAGCGGCGGGCGGCGGCGCGGCGGGGATCACCGCCGGTGAACACCTTTCTATCCGCGGAGCCGCCGGATCCCTACCGGTCTTTTTATGCGCCCACGTCCACCAAGTATCCGAAAGGCCGTTGTTATGCGTATTAGAGGACGGTGATTCGGCCGCATTTTTTTGTAGCGATCTGCAGCAAGTCTTGGGTTCCGACGAGAATATTTTCCTGTTGCCACCGTCCGACAGCCGTCCCTATGACCCGGAGCACGCTTCAGACCCTGCTCCTATCATTCAGCGCGCCGATGTCATGCAGCGACTGGCGGCCTCCTTTAGTGGCATTATCGTCACGTCGGTCGATGCCCTTACCGAAAAGGTTTCCCCTTCTTCTCGCGTGTTAGAGGCCTCTTTAGACATTCAGGTGGGCCAGCTTGAAGATCCAGAATACCTCATTGAAAGCCTTGTCTCACAAGGTTTTACGCGTACCGAATTCGTGGAACAGCCGGGGGATCTCGCGCTTCGCGGGGGCATTCTTGATGTGTTTCCATTCGCGGGTGCCTTCCCGATACGAATTGAATTTTTTGGTGATGAGATTGAATCCATCCGCGAGTTTGATATCCACACGCAGCGATCCGTCAGCCGCCGAACGACCGCTCGAATCGTGCCTAACCTGGATGCGCCCACCGAGTCAAACGTCCATCGTATTCCACTG
>CALEEY010000099.1 GCA_937877085.1 uncultured Bacteroidota bacterium | reverse complement strand
CCTTTGAGGTCGAGGTAAAAAATATACTTGCCTGGACTTCCAATGAGTGGTCGGCTTTCAATTTTGTACAAATCAATATCGCGCAATGCGAAGACGGCCAGACTTTTAAACAAACCTCCAGGTAAGTTTTCCCGTTGCGCATAAAGCAATGAAGTCTTTATTTCGCCTCCCGTGCCGCTTGAACCCAATCCAATGTGAGAATCAGAACTTGTTTTTGATAAGGCCAAAAACCGGGTATAATTTTCGTGGTTGCTCTCAATATCGGATGCTAGCGTGGACAATCCATATTCCGCCGCTGCTGCCCTGCTGGCGATAGCGGCATGGGTAGTATTTCCTTCCTGAGCGATCTTTTTTGCAGCTCCGGCCGTGTCGTAGGCAGGAATCACCTCCACATGTGGTAGATGCTCTTTAATGAATCGTTGGCACTGCCCAAGCGCTTGGGGATGGGAAAAAACATGGGTTATCTTCTCAATCGAGCTACCCACGATGGCAAGAAGTTGGTGTTTTATCCGAAGTTGAACTTCCCCTACAATGCGTAGATCGTGCTCGCGAAGCAGGTCATAGTTTTGGTGAACACTACCAAACAGAGAATTTTCAATGGGCAGGACCGCACGATCGGCCGCTCCCGACTCAACGGCTTCGAAAGCCGCTTCAAAAGAGGGAAAAGGTCGAGTTTGTGTCGCTGGATACAATGCCAAGGCCGCCTCTTCGCTATAAGCGCCAGTTTCACCTTGGAAGGCAATCTGTAATGTGGGCTCGTTCATAGATCTTCTTTTACCTGATTACATCCGATCTGGCGCGGAAATTCCTAACACCACGAGGCCGTTTTTAAGGACCTGAGCAGTGGCTGTGGCCAACAACATACGGGCTCGGGCCAAATTTTCTGCTTCGCCAATAATCCGACAATTGCCGTAAAACTGGGTGAAGGCTACGGCCACTTCACGCAGAAAATTAGCCAATCGATGCGGTTCGTTGAGTTCGGCCGCTCGAGAAATATTACTCGGGAGTCCCATCAGCGTTTTGATCAAAGCGATTTCGGTTTCGTGGGACAGCAGGGTTAAATCAACTTCGCCTTGGAGTGTCATCCCAATTTCATCCGCCTTTCTGAGAATGGACTGAATGCGAGCGTGCGCATACTGGAGGTAAAAAACAGGATTCGTGTCGGAAGCCTCTTTGGCTAAATCCAGGTCGAACTCTAAGTGGGTATTCGGAGAGCGCATCAAGAAAAAGAAACGAGTTACGTCTTCACCCACTTCATCCATGAGTTCGTCTAGCGTCACGTAAGTCGCTTTCCGCGTGCTCATTTTGACCGGTTGGCCGCTTCGGACCAGAGTCACAAACTGATAGATAACGACTTCAATCCGGTCGGCATCGTAACCGAGAGCTCTAACTCCCTCAACTACATCAGGAAAGGTGGCAATGTGGTCGGCTCCAAACACATCGACCACACGATCATAGCCCCGTTCCAGTTTTTCAATATGATAACCGATATCTGGCAGTCTGTACGTGGGTTCGCCGGTGCTTTTGACCAAAACGGTGTCCTGTTCCTTGCCAAAAGCAGTTGTTTTAAGCCACACCGCACCGTCCTTGTCGTAGGCGAGGTCTTTTTCCCGAAAACGGTCGATGATTTTCCAGATTTGGCCGGAATCATATAAGCTCCGTTCGTTGAAATAGGAATCCATATGGATACCCATCCGCTCGAGTGTGGCGCCAATCTCGGCAAAGATTTTTTGTTCGGCTGCCCGTTTGAATCGATCGGTATCGTTTAGGTCGATTTTTTCGTTCGATGCTACTAACTCTTTGGCAATTTCCGCGATGTAGTCGCCGAGATAGCCGTCTTCTGGAAAGGGTTCAGGTACTTCGACCTTTTCATTGCCCTCTCCGATCATTTTTGTGGCAATCTTGGGGTCAAGGGCGGCTAAGTATCGGGCTTTTACGGACTCTCCCAGAACCCTCATCTGCCGGCCCGCGTCGTTGAAATAGTATTCTCTTTCAACTTCGTATCCGGTCCATTGCAACATCCGAGCAATCGTATCGCCGAGCACCGCGTTTCGACCATGTCCTACGGTCAGCGGTCCGGTCGGGTTAGCGCTCACAAATTCTACCAACGCCCGTTTACCTTTTCCCTCAGCGGTGTGCCCATAGGTTGACCCAGTGGTCAATATTTCGGAAAGCGCATTAAACAAATAGGAAGGAGAGATCCTGAAATTCAAGAATCCAGGGCCAGCTACTTCAACGGCAGAAATCTTATTTGCATCCAGTGGCAGGGCTTCAAGACCCGCTTTTATGGCATCGGCAATTTGCTTGGGCCCCCGTTTTAGATGTCGTGCCAATTGCATGGCCGCATTGCAAGCTAAATCGCCATGCTCGGGATTGCCTGGTTGCTGAAACTCCAACACGAAATCAGAGGGAACGCCTTCCATACCTTCGAGGACAAGTAGAATTTGGCTGTGTAAATATGCTTGCATGAATACAACGTCTGCATTGAAACTAGGTCCGTGAAGCTAGGCCCGTAAAACGTGGCCCGTCAGGAGGGCCGCGTTTGCACGTTTCATCTTTCCACTCAACGTACATTGAACCCAAACGAATTCAACCAACGAGGATCGGAATCGTATAAATAGGGACGGACATATCGAATATTCCGCAATCTACCACTTTTCGCGATCCAATATTCCAGAGAAAGCGGTTTTGTAGCGGATCTCACCAAGGCTTCGCACGTCGCGTGGTCCAAAACCAATCGACGAAACGTCCGTATTATGAACGCACCCCAAGAATGGGGAAAGGTAATGAACTTAGGTTTGAATCCTTGAAAGTGAAATCAATATGCCGGAAGTGATTAAAAAGCGGGCTTTTAACGCGTTGAAAGACTTTCAACGGATCGTTTTTTGGTACGCTGTTGCCGTGGTTTGTTGCCTCATTAGCGTCCCTTTGGAGGCTAGCGCTCAGGACTCGTACGCATTTACCATCGCTAGAGTTAAATATGATGGAGGCGGGGATTGGTACGGGGATCCCGAATCACTCCCTGAATTATTGTCTTTTGTTCGGCGGGAAACCTTGGTCGACGTGGCACCTCGCGAAGAGGTTGTTGAGCTTTCCAGTGACAATTTATTTTCTTATCCGTACATCTACCTAACCGGACACGGGAACGTTCGCTGGACAAGTTCTGAAGCGCTTCGCCTCCGAAGATATTTGGAACAGGGGGGATTCCTCCATATCGACGACAATTATGGCCTGGATGTTCACATTCGCAGGGAACTGAAGAAAGTATTTCCCGAGCTGGAATTGGTCGAACTGCCCTTTGATCACCCGATATTTCATACGGCTTTTGAGTTTCCCAAGGGGCTTCCAAAAGTCCATGAACACGATGGGAAACCGCCTCAGGGGTTTGCATTGATGGATGAAGATGGGCGGGTTATGGTTTTTTACACCTATGAAACGGACTTGGGAGATGGTTGGGAGCCCCAATCTGTTCATGAAAAGCCAGAATGGCTTCGAGAAGCATCCCTTCAAATGGGTGCGAATATTCTAGTTTATGCGATGACGCATTAGGCCTGCTGACGTACTTTCTGTTTTTCGCCTACCTGTTCAATAATTAGTGCCTCCACATGTCTTATCTCCAGCAGGCTGATCCCGCCATTTATAGTGCCCTCGAAAAGGAAGTAGCACGGCAAAACGAAGGCCTCGAACTGATCGCATCTGAAAATTTTGTATCCAGGCCCGTCATGCAGGCCATGGGCTCTCCATTGACTAACAAATATGCGGAGGGGCTTCCGGGCAAACGATATTACGGCGGCTGTCAGTTTGTGGATATCGCCGAGGAAATTGCTCAGGAGCGGGCAAAAAAATTGTTTAATTGCGATTGGGTAAATGTCCAACCCCACTCGGGCGCTTCGGCCAACGCGGCTGTCTATTTGACCCTAATGAAGCCCGGAGATGTGTTCTTAGGACTGAACTTGGC
Organism: uncultured Bacteroidota bacterium; assembly: GCA_937877085.1. Classification (GTDB taxonomy): domain Bacteria; phylum Bacteroidota; class Rhodothermia; order Rhodothermales; family UBA10348; genus UBA10348. The sequence goes on along the minus strand of CALEEY010000099.1, from coordinate 498 downwards.
TCACGGTGGTCACTTGACCCATGGGAGCCCGGTAAATTTCTCCGGCATTCTTTATAAAGCCGAATATTATGGAGTAGAACCAGATGGACCCATGGCTGGCCGTATCGACATGGATAAGGTCAGAGACCAAGCTCTAAAAATTCGGCCCCGAATGATCTCGATCGGAGCATCTGCGTATAGCCGCGATTTTGATTATGTCGCTTTTCGAGCCATTGCCGACGAAGTAGGAGCTTTTTTGTGGATGGATATGGCCCATACGGCCGGATTGATCGCCGCCAAAGTCTTAAACGATCCACTACCTCATAGTCATATCGTCTCCACGACTACGCATAAAACGCTTCGTGGCCCTCGTGGAGGTCTGTTGTTGATAGGGAAAGACGGAGAAAACACGATGGGGAAGGTGGCTCCGAAGTCTGGTCGGACCAAAAATTGGAGCGAATTATTTGACTCTTCGGTGTTTCCGGGGATGCAAGGCGGCCCCTTAATGCATGTCATTGC
>CALEEY010000098.1 GCA_937877085.1 uncultured Bacteroidota bacterium | reverse complement strand
CGGCTTTTTGTGTCCGCTAGGAGACATGGACATGTTTACGGCGCGTACCAAACAGCTATTGGACGAACCTGAATTGTTGAAGAGAATGGCTCGTGCATCGCGGGAGCGGGCTGTGAATGTGTTCGATACCAACATTATCATTCCTCATTATGAGTCGTATTACGAATCAGTACGCGACTCTGTATCCTCTGCGATTTAGGCGTGCCGCATCTAATTAGTCAAAAAAAGGGAAATTATCCGATTTCGGATTACCTACGGTCTTATTTGACTCGTTACGGGCGTATTTGGTCAGAATCTATTCGGTATCGGGATTTGAGTCGTTTTGCCAATGCCATCCCGGTGTATGATGAAAAAGGGAAAGACACGCTTTGGTCGACCGTGTTGTATGCCGAGAACGATCGGCGGGAAATTCACGAGCAGCTTTTGACTGCCTACACCATTCTTAAAGCAGATGGCGATACCTCGATATCTAAATACTTATACATTGATCGGGTGGATCAATGTATACACGGCAATACGCTACCTTTTCGCATACGTGTCGTAAATCGCATCAACGATAATTTTGACTACTTCTACGTTAAAAAGATTGATGCCAACCGTATTTATGGACTAGAAATTGAGCATATCCTCTCGCCCAACCGCATCAATTATTTCATACATGCTCAAACTATTGTCGAAGAGCACATCATTGGGATTCCGGCCGATGCATTTTTGAGGGAAGAGATTCCTGTCACTAATTTTGATCAGGTCCGACTGGCTAAAGAGTTCGTCAAATTCAACGAACGATGCTTCATCTCGTTATTGGGAGACATGCATTCGGGTAACTTCGTAATTGAATTGACCAGAGATTTCGAAAAGTGGCACTTCCGCATGCACCCCATCGACTTTGACCAACAAAGTCACCACTGGAGAAAAGAAGTTTACCTGCCGGAGTGTTTTGAACAAAACGCTCTTTTCGTATCGCTTGTTAATCGCAATCTGGCGGTAGAAAACGTTGTGCAGTACCAAAAAGAAGAACGCAGCTTGGTGGCCAACCGAGTCCGGGTTTCTCACGGGCGGTTCAATCAGCTCATGGAGGTTATGAAAGAGGATATTATTTCTTCTGATGACTACGTAAAACGGCTCAGCCAACAGCTCGCCGAGCACTACAAGGAGAAAAAATTCGAATCCTGTGCGACCATGGGCGAGATAGTCTATACCTCCATTACGCGACTCCTAGACACCTCTCTCCCCGCTTCATTCCCCCGGGTTGTGGTTTAATCAGACTCCGGCAAAATCGGTCAAAAAGGGATTGTTTTCTCGTTCTTCCCCAATGGTCGTTTCAGGCCCGTGGCCAGACAGAACCCTTGTTTCATCGTCCAAAGGCATCAGGTTTTGAAAAATTGAATCCATGAGCGTTGGTAGGCTGCCGCGCCATAGGTCCGTTCTGCCAATGGAATGCTGAAATAAGACATCCCCGGATAGGACATAGCCATTTTTAACGTCCAGAAAACTGACCGATCCCGGAGAATGCCCCGGAGTGTGAATGACGCTCCATGTAATGTCCCCAAAAGTTATGGTCTCCCCTGGTACGATGAGACGGACAGGCATTGGTGGTTGTTTGATGGCGATTCCATACATCTGCGACTGAAACGCGGCCTGCTCCAGCAACACCTTTTCTTCGCCGTGAACCTCAATTCCAATACCGAAATGTTCGGACAAATCGGCACACCCAAAAATGTGATCAATGTGTGCATGCGTCAGCAAAATGCGCGATACCTGGGTTCCAGTCGATTGAATGTACTCGATGAGCTCGTCTCGCTCCCAATCCGCATGGCAAGAAGGGTCTACAATAACCGTTTCCCCAAGGCTAGAAACCACGTAACAATTCGTTGAAAAAGGATTGTAGGTAAAGGGTTTTATAACCACCGAGATAACCGCCCAGAGAAACATATTTTAAGGATGGGTATTGGTCTGATGACTGCCGCTACCCTGTTGACTAGGCTTTCTGCCACGCCAATCTATTGAAACAGTTTCATCGCATGATCCTTCGAATGCTTCCCGGGCCTATGCTGGCTTGGATAGGCGTATTGATGTTTCTGTTGGTTATGCAGTTTTTAATCAAGTACTTGCCCCAACTCGTAGGTAAAGGCTTGCCCGTCGCAGCCATTGGCGAATTGATCGTTTACAATTTGGCGTATATGCTGGTGTTAGCCGTCCCAATGGCGGCGCTCATTGCGACACTGATGGCTTTTGGAAAACTGGCCGAAACCAACGCGTATGCGGTTATTAAAGGGGCTGGAGTGTCTTTTCCTCAGTTGGTCTGGCCGGTGTACGTGGTCGGACTCCTCTTGACAGCTTCCATGTGGTACTTCAACACGGAAATTCACCCGGAAGCCAATTTCCGAGCCCGAAATTTGTGGCAGGATATTCGACTTGCCAAACCTGGCTTCGATTTACAAGCAGGTGAATTCTACGATGGGATTGAGAATTACAAGATTTTTGTGGGTGATATTCCGGATGATAACCCCAATGTTTTGAATGACATTACGATATACGATTATTCTGAGGGCTCGCGTTTTCGAACGGATATACGGGCCTCTTCTGGCATGTTAGAACCCATTACAAGGGGTGGTAATTTGAGTTTGGTGCTGTTCGAAGGCGAAATACACCGCAGACGTTCGCCGGGCTCTTTGGAAACGGACCGCTATGAAATGTTGTCCTTTAAACGACATTTACTCCGGATTTCAATGGACGATTTGGACTTTAAGCGTTCGGATCCCGCCGAAGGGCGTCGGACAGATCGAACCATGAAGTCGGACGAGATGATAGCCTTGGTGGATTCCCTTGAAAGAAGTGCCGAGGATCAACGAACTCAACTACGATCCATAATGGCCTCATTGGGAACGGGATCGGTTACCAGGAACGAAATGGGAACGGTGATCCGAGACGATGTCCGGACATCCATACCGGCCGTTCCGGGCGCTTCAGCACAGAACGGAGGAATGGTCGCTGTTGGACTAGATGATGTGGCGGCCAAGACCATGAGAAGCGTCCGTGTGCAAGTCTCGAATGCACAGCGATCTATTTTGTGGGCTCATTCAAAAGCCGATCGATATCGCGTGGAAATCCACAAAAAATATTCGCTGGCGGTGGCCTGTCTCATATTTATGATGATGGGCGCGCCGCTCGGGTTGTTCATTCGCAGGGGCGGCCTGGGTACGGCGGCAGCACTGGCTGTCGGAATTTTCCTATTCCATTGGGTCTCTTTGGCCAATGGCGAAAAACTGGCGGATCGCGGTTATCTGGAACCCTGGATAGGCATGTGGATTGCCGATATCATTACGGGTCTGATTGCCATTTATATAACTTTTTTCGTTTGGCGGGATTTGTATTCCATCCCCAAGTTTTCGTTTTCATTTCGGAAGGCGGTACCCTCTGAACCTGTCGAACAAATACCCACCTAAAACCGCCACTCCACAACTTTCGACCACATTTCGCCCCAGATTCCATGCAAAAACCGGGAACGCTTTTTCTCGTTCCGACTCCCATCGGCAACCTCGGCGACATGACCGTACGCGCTGTTCAGACCCTTAAAACGGTCGCACTTATTGCGTGTGAGGACACACGGACATCCGGAGTTCTATTGAATCATTACGGAATTGAAACTCCTCGGACCAGCTTGCATGCCCATAATGAGCATGGTAAAGTACCCAGGATCATCGAAAAAATGATTCTAGGAGACGATGTAGCGCTGATTTCGGATGCGGGAACGCCAGGAATTTCGGATCCCGGGTACCTCCTTACCCGTGCCGCTCTAGACGCTCATTTAAAGGTTTGTGCCCTTCCTGGAGCTTCAGCCATGATCCCTGCACTGGCCGCCAGCGGGCTACCGACCGATAAATTTGTGTTCGAAGGTTTTCTGCCTCAAAAAAAAGGTCGACAAACGCGTATTAAAGAACTTGTCAATGAAGACCGAACCGTCATTTTTTACGAGTCGCCCCATCGCATTGGGAAGTTGATTGCCCAAATAACGGAATTTGCCGGAGAGGATCGTCAAGC
>CALEEY010000097.1 GCA_937877085.1 uncultured Bacteroidota bacterium | reverse complement strand
CCGGGAATCCTGACGTTCTTTGGCAAACGAATGTCGATTATGAAGGCATTTTTCGTGACTTAGGCTCCATGAATATTGAGCTGTCGTCATTGAATCAGCTGAAAGTAGCCCGGGATCGCGTCGCGTTTCCAACGGATAGCATTTTCTATAATACCCGAAATGGCGAATTGGTAACCCCTGATTCACCCGATGCATCGCAATTTGCCCCCCCCGGCACGCGGTTAGGTATTCGAGGAACGCCGTCGTTGGGCAAAGTGAACAGCATTGTAATCGGGATTCGAAACGCAGCGGATTCAACCCAGGCCGGTTTTGATACCATTCTGGAAGATATTTCTGTTTGGATAAACGAGCTTCGAGTCTCCGGATACGATTCGCAAAATGGGTGGGCCGCTCTCTCGAATATCGATATAAAGCTCGCTGATTTAGGCCGGATAAAAGCTAGCTTTCAACGTCAAACAGATGGGTTTGGCTCGCTTTCTTCGAGTTTAGGCGAAAGAGAACAGCTAAATATTAATAACTGGACGGTTACTTCTGAGGTAAACGTCGACAAGATATTGCCCGAACGTTTTGGCTGGGATTTACCCATTAACGTCCAAGTCCAATCCAATACAACAACCCCGCGCTTCTCGCCGACCCGTGGAGACATTCGACTGGAAGATCTCCTTTCCCAAATTGAGGAACGAGTGGATTTGAGCCCAGAAGAAAAATCTATCGCTAAGACAGAGGCAGAAGAGGCCGCCCAGACGTACACCTTTACAAAATCGATTTCTACCCAGTTAGGGAAGTCCGGATCTCGCAACATATTGGTACGCAACACCTTGGATGGTATTTCCTTGGCCTATTCCAAGTCGACCATCGATGGCCGAAGTCCTTCCCAAGAATTAAGCGATTCCTGGCGATGGGCCTCTACGCTTAGCTATCGTTTTCAGTCCAGAAAGCCGAAGACCGTGCGTCCGCTGTTTTTTCTTGATCCGATCCCCGTCCTAAATAAACTGAGCGGCCTAGCTTTTCGATACGTGCCCACTACGGTCGCCACCAGTGGCACCTTTTCCAGAAACTTTAGCCAGACGCGCGAGCGCGTTCTACTATCCCCCGGGGATACCTTGCAAACGCCATTAGACGTACGCTTCCCTCTGCGTGAAAAGCATGCTTTCACCCACGGCCGCAATTTTCAACTGGAGTACAATCCATTTTCATTTTTAAACCTGACCTTCAATACAACCACGGATCAGAGTTTCAATACGGCAGGAGTGGACACTCTTTTTAACGTAGTAACTCCAGATACAACCCTATTTGGCACGCGCTTAGAAGACGCCATATTGAACGGATGGCTTACCGAAGCGCAGCAGCGCAACGCTTATGAGATCACTAATCTTTCTGTAGTGCCCGGCTCGACGGTTATCAGTGATTTCCTTTCCGGAGGGTTCACTCCGCGAACAGAGCGCCATAATCAAAAATTCGGGGCCACCTTTCGTCCGAAACTAGACATGATTAAGGCCCTCAGTTGGATCCAGCTTCAAGACGTGAGCTATGGTGCCAATTTTGATTGGGCAAATGGACCCGTCGGCCGAAACTCGGGCGCATCTATCAGCAATAGCATTGATTTGCGCGGTGGTTTGTCACTGAAATTCCAAGATATGTGGCGGAAATTCAGCTTCTACAAATCTATTGAAGACGCACAACAGAAATATACTAAGGCAAAAGAATCAGCGCGGGTGGCCCGGCAAGCTCAAAAGGAACAGGAGAAGAAACTGAAAGAAGCCCGCAAGATTGCAGAAAAGTCGGGCGTTGAGTTGCCTGAGCAACTACCTGTAGAGAAGAAACCCCTCACCAATAGTCCTTCGGCGACTGTAGATCTTGGATTTAAAGGCGCCTTAAAATCGTTTGGGCGCCAGCTGATGCTCGGGGTAACCGGTATACGAGATTTTAATGTCACGTATAGTGGCTCGCAAACAAGTGCTTCCACAAACGTAGGTACAGCCGTTTTTAACGATGACGGAAGTCTTGCCCGCGTAAATACCTATTACAGCCTTTTGGACGCGTTTGGAGGACGCGGTGCGTCTCTTGGATATCGATTCGGTCGCGCCAGAGGATTTGACCTGGAAGATCGATTTATTGACCCTTCGTTGCAGGTAGGTGACTTGCTCAATGACGGCCATCGTTTTCAAGCCAGGACCTCTCTAAATCCTTCCGCTGCCCTGTCGGTGACCCTCAACTGGAATCTGGAACTACAGGACGGGAAGAATTACACATTTAGGCCTGTTACAGACGATGTCGGCATGTTCTTGGGCGTGGATACGACGATTACGCAAAGCGGGACGAATAAGGCCAGTATTTGGGCATTTGGCTCTAATTATCTGACCATGTTCGAAAGTCAACTGAACTTATACAAAGACGACTTTAACGCCTTATCCCCAGATGACGACCCGAATATCATCCCTGACGCTAACGGAGACGGCCGTATCGTTTTAACGAATAGTTCGGTTGTTGAAGACTTCAGAAACGCCTTTGTGAAGGGTGGCACCACGGTCGACAACTTGGGAATTGCTCCTTTTCCTAAGCCAACCTGGAATATTACCTATTCAGGAATGTCCAAATGGCCATTGTTTCGGTTTTTAACCGAATCGATTTCCCTTCGTCATTCGTATTCCGGGGACTATGCGGCCGACTACAACACCAACACGTCGTTCTCAGCAGAAGACGGCGAGCGGACCCTGGACCTTGGGGATAAAAAGATTCTTTTCAGCCCAAAAGAGTTTCAAATCAATAACGTCCGAATCAACGAACGATTCCAGCCGCTGCTTGGTGTTGATATCACTTGGAGAGGAAAAATATCGACGGCCATTCAGTGGAGCAAAAGCAATTCGTATTCACTGAGTACTTCAAACTTTGAAGTCAGTGAAAACAATACGAATGAACTCTCTTTGATGATCAGCTACCAGAAAACAGGACTTAAACTGCCATTTTTTAAGAAAGCGCTGAATAACCGCGCCAACTTTACGGTAAACATTACACGGTCAAACACTGTGGACCAGCGCTTACGTCTCCGAAGAGCACTTGAAAATGCACTCGTCGATCCCGAATTCCTTCTTGCTGACGCCCTATCCGGCGATAATATTTCGCTGGTCACTGCTCATACTCGGCTTGTTGTGTCGCCTCAGATCGCCTATCAGTTCAGTAACCGCGTCCAGGCCAACTTTACATTGAAGTATGAGAAATTCGATTCGGAAGACTCCAGACAGCCTTCGGCAGTGAATATCAATGGCACCTTTAACATCCGTGTTAGCATTGCGAATTAAAGCATGGACGCCAATCAGACCGTTGTTTTTTGTCGAATGGGCCGTCTTCCCTATCAAGAAGGATGGGAACTACAGCAACGCATTCAGGAGCGGCTTATCGCCAACAAGCGCTCAGACAACCCTCAAAACCTCCCCCATGTCTGTTTATTCGTAGAGCATCCGCCGGTCTTTACGTTGGGAAAGAGTGGGGATGAATCCAATCTCATTGCTACTCCGGAAGAGTTGGAAGCTGCTGGTGCAAGTTTTGTGCGCATTGATCGAGGCGGGGACATCACCTATCATGGTCCCGGGCAAATTGTGGGGTACCCCATCTTAGACCTTGGAAGGTTTTACACCGACATTCATCGCTACCTTCGAGATCTTGAGGAAATTATTATTCGGACGTGTCGCAATTTCGGTATCGAAACCGATCGTTTTGACGGAAAAACGGGCGTTTGGGTAACAAAACCCAAAGGTTCGGAGCGCAAAATTTGCGCCATGGGAATTCGGTGTAGCCGTTGGGTCACTATGCATGGGTTCGCGTTGAATGTGGCGACTGAAATCGAACATTTTTCAATGATTGTACCGTGCGGCATTCAAGACCGGGGGGTGACCTCCATGGAAATGGAAAAGCTGTCTCGCATCGATCGAACAGCTGTTGAATCTGAAATTGCCAAGAACTTTGCAGAAGTGTTCCAAGTTGAGGCCCAAATCCTTGGTCCCCATGATGCACAGGTATTTTTACAGGCGTATCTTAATTGAGAGGCGCACGTGCCCATTCAACCCGTAAAAAGATTAAAGAGGCAGAGTTCATGGCAGCATTCAACTCCGACCAGTTTACCATCCGCCTTATTGCAGAGACTCTTTTTTACGACGAAGAGTACGAAGCTTTAGGAAATCTTAGCCTAATCGATCTCGACGAAAAGTGCGAGCGATATGTGGCCTCCTTTGCCCCCGAAGATGGCGTCTTTGTCTTGGAAGAAGCTACTGAATGGGAAGAATACCAGCCCGGCGATCCCGACGACATCGGATATGCCTTGGCCGTAGATAGCCGCGAAGTGGGTACGTACGAATCAGCTGAAGGTATAGCCGCTGAACTGTTAGCCTTGGCTCGGACCCATGATTTGGCCCCTAGCATTACTCTGTTGTTCGAGGAAGAGGAAGCTTAGGGCTAGAATCGGCTCTAGAGTGGTCGCTATTCCTTTAGGCCGCGGTGTGCGCCTAGGGCAATCAATATCCACGATAGGATAAAAAGTACTCCACCGAGGGGCGTAATAGCGCCAAAGAGGGGCACGTCGGTGCTAACTAGGGCAAAGAGACTTCCACTAAAAAGCAGCATGCCCACAAGCAGTGTGATGGCGGCTGTTCGAAACAGTCGCTCCTTCGTTTTTGATAGTAAAAACCCGACTACGAACAACGCCAACGAATGCCAAGCCATATAGGATACGGCCGTCTTGTACGTTTCTAGCCTTTCCGGTGTCAAAACATCCTTCAAAGCGTGAGCACCAAAAGCCCCCATGGCAACGGCTAGACCGCTAAGAATGGCTCCCGTCACCGCTACTTTTTTACCAGTTAACATCTAGTTCACACACGGTTATGTAACAAGCTGAACGCATCACGTAACATACATCTCATTCACTACCCGCGGGGATCCTTCTTAGGATTCATTTACATATACATCGTTTTTTCGCTTACAAACCCCTGCTAGAATTCATTGGATTTGGCCAATAAAGCCTCTATCTTGAAGCCCACTGGCTGGTTTTTCTAATCTGTCGACCCATTCAAAGTATGTCATTTTCATTCAGCGACGCAGATATCGAACGCATCGAAGAAGTACTTGGTGTTAAAGCCAAGAAAGACGAGACGTTAGCCAGGTTCGAGCTTTCGGACAAGAAAAGTGGCCGTCGAATCACTTTGGAAATCCATAGGATTGTAAAATCTGCTGGATTAAGCACCGGCGAGTCCACCACATTGGTTTCGGTATATGCGGCCAGTTCCTTCCTGCAACTTCAAGGATGTACAGGATTTTGGGGCAGCAAAGATCTGGGCGAAGTTATTTTCGTTGCACGAAGTGGTGAAACGGCCAATGGGTTGGTCGTAGAGCGGGAAGCCGGATGTTCTATTTACGCGAATGTGGACACCAACTTACTATCGACTGACTTTACTCAATTAGCTCCCGAACTAATCATGAGTAGTTTGGCATTATCCGTCACGGAAGACCTGTTCGGCGATTTAGGATAATCAGTGTCAGATTTTTCCCTTTCGATAACTGTTGACGATGCATCGGACTGCCCAACGGAAGCTCGTGTGCGGTCCTTGGTGGATACACTGTTCAAAGATCAGGGCCTAGCGTGGGCATCGATCGGAGTCGTGCTAACCGATCACCAAGCGGTACTAGACCTCAATATCCAATGGCTGGAGCACGATTATCATACCGATGTGCTGTCTTTTTTACTTGAGGAAGACCCCACTGCCCTTGAAGGGGAAGTCTACGTTGATATCGAAACGGCACGTGAACGCCATGTTGAGTTTTCGACATCCGCATTACAAGAGATTGAACGGTATATCGTCCACGGACTGCTGCATTTAGCTGGTTACGACGACTCCACAGACGAAGAAAAGGAAATCATGCGGCAGCTGGAAGATCAATACCTCCTAGCGTGAAATAGCCTCCGATGGTAGTCCTTCAACCGGTCGTCCTAAGCCAGTTTACGAAGGGACCTGACCACTTGTGCGGCGTGGTTCGGTGTCTGAATAATGTAGAAGTGAAGGTTTGAAAACCCGCGACTGAGCAGCTCATCGCATTGTTTAATGGCCCAGCGAACTCCGATTTCAGGCACCTCATGATCCTTTGCGGCTGCTATTTCTGACGCCAATTCTTCCGGTATTTGAATGTGAAACCGCGAAGGGAGGGTTTGTAGCTGACTTTTACTCGTCAATACTTTTAAGCCAGGTATGATTGGAGCTGTAATTCCAGCGGAGCGACACGCCGTCTCAAATGCAAAAAACGATTCGTTGTCAAAAAACATTTGGGTGGTAACGTACTCGGCCCCAGCTTCAATCTTATGTTTTAGGTTCTTCACGTCCCACTTGATATTGGGTGCTTCAAAATGTTTTTCAGGATATCCGGCCACCCCAACGCAAAAATCGGTCGGGGCTGCGTCGATAAGCTCTTCCAAAAAATGCCCAGTATTCATCGCATGAATTTGCCGAACAAGGTCAATCGCGTACTCATTCCGAGTTCTATCTCCATGAACGGGCTTTTGAAATCCACTGTCGTCCCCGCGTAGAGCCATTACATTTTGAATACCAAGGTAATTTAGCTCAATGAGTGCATCCTCACTTTCCTCCCTAGTAAACCCTTTGCACAAAAGATGTGGTACCGTTTCAATGCCGAACCGACCTTTGATCGCTGCGCAAAGGCCAAGCGTACCTGGCCGCTTCCTTTTAATATGCCGCCTCCAACTACCGTCCTGCTGCTCTTCGTAGTAAATTTGAGCTGAATGGGACGTTACGTCGACAAACGGCGGAGCAAATTCCATCAGTTTGTCGATGATTTCTAATATTTCAGAAACCGAACCACCTCGTTTAGGTGGAACGATTTCGTACGAGACATTAGGGACTCCGTCGTTTCTTAGTAACTCGACAACTTTCATTCCGTCTGGCTTATTCGTTTCTTAGGCTTGTTGTGCGTTGCAGTATATTTACGCTGGAGTAAGGTACGGCGATTGTCAATTTCAGACTCATTTTCCGAATTATATTCGGTTATTTTGTACAGATCGTTCAATTGATTCATCACACCCACCAGTTATTTACGGGGGCACCTGTTTTATGATCGGAATCGTTTTTTCAACTGAAGAGGAAGCCCATCCTTTTCTCGCTGAATATGAAAGGGGTCGTTTCGACGGCTTAGGTGAGAGCGAAAGTTTTCATGATGATAAAATATTAGTTTCCATACTCGGCGTCGGAAAGATTAAAGGGGCTCTCAGAACGGAACGACTGCTTAGATCGCACAAAGTATCTACCCTTATTCATGCTGGAACGTGTACCGCGCTGAACGATAAATTGAAAATTGGAGCCGTTGTTTCGGTCGCTCAGGTCTTTGAAGGGGATCGCATTGAGCTGTCTGCTCCCACGTACCCCCGGATGCCCCTAGCCGTCACGTTTGATAAGCTCGACCAAGTGACGCTTGTAACACAAGATCATACGGTTCACGGCGCGACAGAGCTATCCTACTGGCAGCGAATAGCCGACGTTAGTGATATGACTGGTTACGCCGCCGCCTACGTCTCTGCGACACACGGAATTGGTTGCCAAATATTGAAGGTTGTTTCGGGTCACATGGGAATTGATGATCCCAACTTCAGAAAGACGCTCACCGCATCTCATCATAAATTGGCGGACTTCTTGCACGCCAATCTTGCGGCCATGCAGCCAACGTCTTGATCGGTGAGTCTGGGATTTGAATTTCCCGGATCGGCCTAAGACACGGAAGAAATTACTAGCCAGCACCGGCAGTTCGCAGGCAGCGCGTTGGCCTGGGTTCTGTCAGCTTAGTTTTTTCGGATGAACAAATCGTCGTTCCATGCATCGGGAAATCCAGTAGAATCTCCCTCAAGGTAACTGTATTCAAAGCCGTAGTCGCCCACGGGGACCCTGTCGCGTTCCAAGTATCGAATATCCGAAAATCGAACAGAAGTCCTCTTCCCTGCTTTCATCTGAAGACGTCGTACCAAATGCGGGTCCTTGTGGGCTGGTAAGGGGCTATCGGGGCGAATAAATTGCAACGCATACACGATTACCCACTGCAAAAAAAAGACTGCAATAGAGGCGCCAATTACGACCAAAAATATCTGAAGCATATCGACCAGAGATAGCAGTTGTTAGAGTTCTCGTTAGTTTAACGTTTTAATTCCAAAAAGAGTTACTTGAATAAGCGTTACTACCCTAACAGGGTGACCTTTTAAAGTGATGCCACCAAAAATGGTTGCCACGAGAGCACGCGGTTGGTGAATATAGTCGCCTTGAACTAAAAAAGGAGGGGCCGGCAAAGCCGGCCCCTCCTTTCAATCTTAATTCTATTGACGCGCGCTCTCCCTGTCACGTGCGCGCCGCCCCAATCTGCGCGCCATCCCAAGCACGTTCGCGTCCCCCCAATCTGGGCCTATCCCCCCAACCTGGGCCTATCCCCCGGAAAGCGAGTGGCTTCTAAGGCGTATGGTCCGGCTGGAGCGTGCTCGGAGCCGGCTCGCGGCTTTGAAGTCCTTCCTCCATCAATACTTGGTCCTGAATGGTCCCTTTTGTCGTGTTCGTCAAATCCCCGCGGTATAACGTATCGAAAAGCGTAAAGGAGATGAATACGGCTACAAATAGAAGCCCGAGTCCAAAAATGACTGAGTTTACTTTGTTATCCCATTTTAAGCCCATAAAAATGACTACCACAAGCGATGCTTTAGCTATGGCGATAGTCATGGCCAACGGTACGTTGAAACTACCAAGGTCCAACTGAGCAGTCAAAACCGTAGTTACAGTCAAAAAGACAAGCCCACCAAATATGATGGCCAGCAACTTGATGGAGGAAACATGATGTTCGGCGTGTGACATCTTTCTTACTATTTTAAATCGCGTGAAGCGGAAAAGGGCTGCCCATGGTGCTCGGAAAAACCTGCGAAGGCTTTACTAGCTCGGATACGGACTAAATCAGGTACAACAGAGGGAACAAGAAAATCCAGATGATATCGACCAAGTGCCAATACAAACCGCAATTTTCCACGGGTGTGTAATAGGCGCTTGAAAATTCACCCTTTAAAGCCCTTATCGTGATCCACGTGAACAATCCCATGCCCACTAGAACGTGAAAACCGTGGATACCGGTCATCACGAAATAGATCGAGAAAAATTGGCGTGCGTAAGGAATGTTGTACGTCGCGTAGTCAACACCGTGCGAAACACCATGAGGATCGAATGCTGCGCCTGGAAACACTCCGTGTTCAAATTTGGCTGTGTATTCGAAGTATTTGACAACCAAAAAGGTCAGAGCAAATAGAAACGTAAGCACCAAATTAATGACCAAGCCCTTCTTGTTATCCTTTTGGGCATAGTGAATTCCAAGTGCCACCGTAAATGACGAGGCTAACAACACAATCGTGTTCAAGCCGCCCAGAAAAGGATTCAGAAGCTCAGCTGACTTGGCAAACACTTCTGGGTGCCATGTTCGGTAAACGATGTAAGCCACGAACATTCCGCTAAAGAGCAAGATCTCCGTAACTAAAAACAGCCACATACCCATTTTTGCGGCATCGAACTGTTGTTCTGATGACACAAAATGATGCTGCAGGTGCGCAGGGTGATCAGAGTGCGGGTTTGCCATAGTCAAATGGTTTATTTAGGACCAAAAAAAGTCCTTTTGGGTCAAATTAATGAGTAGTTGAGGTCACAACTTCAGAAACTTCCTCTCCAGAGGCAAACAAGTCCTTTGCCAAGTGAAAGTCGTACGCTCCTCGAGTTACAATTGGAGTTTCTAGGAAGTTATGTGGATGAGGCGGCGTCGTGGTATGAGTCCACTCAAGCGTAAGAGCGCCCCAAGGGTTTAGACCCGCTTTCTTTCCATTCACCAGCGAAGCAATCAGGTAGCCCAGAATCAAAAACAATCCGGCACCTAAAACCCATGAACCATAGGTTGAAAGCAGGTGATACCCCTGAAATTCAGGAAGGTAATCGTAATAACGACGTGGCATTCCCTGTGCGCCCATAATGAATTGTGGGAAAAACGTCAGGTTAAATCCGAAGAACACTAAACCTGCTGCAATCTTACCCAACTTCTCGTTGAACATCTTGCCAGTCATTTTCGGCCACCAATAGTGGAGCCCACCGAGAGCGGCAATAACGTTACCACCCATCATCACATAATGGAAGTGGGCTACTACGAAGTAGGTATCATGCAAATGAATGTCGATGGCTAGAACGCCCAGCATGATCCCTGTAAATCCACCAATAGAAAACGTAAAGAGAAAAGCGATCGCGTACAGCATGGGTGTCTTGAGTTGGACGCTTCCTTTGTACATGGTCGAAACCCAGTTAATCACCTTTACCCCCGTCGGAATACCAATGAGATAGGTGATTAAGGAAAACACGACCGAGGATGTTGCGGACTGTCCAGAAACGAACATATGGTGTCCCCAAACCAAGAAGCCCAAAAAGGCGATGGCGACGGAAGAAAGAGCCACAAATTTGTATCCAGACACCTGGTGCCGGGAAAACGTCCCCATCAGATCAGAGACAATGCCGAATGCCGGCAAAATCATGATGTACACCGCCGGATGGGAGTAAAACCAGAAGAAGTGTTGAAACAGAACTGGATCGCCGCCCAGGGCAGGGTCGAATATTCCGATGTGCAGAAACTTTTCAAGGAAAAGTAATAGCATCGTAATACCGATAACCGGCGTTGCCAATACTTGAACAATGGCTGTGGCGTAAATCGACCAAATGAAGAGTGGCAATCGATTCCAGGTAAGACCTGGTGCGCGCATTTTGTGGACCGTCACAATGAAGTTTAATCCAGTTAGGATGGATGAAAATCCCATCACAAAGACACCGGTCGTCACAAACAGGATCCCATCCCCCACGCTCGTCGAATACGGGGTGTAAAACGTCCATCCACCATCAACGCGGCCAACTAATAGAGCACCAAGAGCGATCAACGCACCCAGTACATAAATGTAAAAACTCGCAAGGTTAAGCCGTGGGAACGCCACATCTTTGGCCCCAATCTGGAGAGGCAGCACAAAGTTACCCATTACAGCTGGTACCGCTGGAATGATGAACGTAAAGATCATTAGCACGGCGTGCAGGGTAAACGCTTGGTTGTAAGCGTCAGCGCTCATGATGGTCTCGCCGGGAGCCATCAACTCGATACGAACCAACAGCGCTAAAATGCCGCCTGCGAGAAATGCGAGGGAAACGGCTATCAAATACATGATACCGATTCTCTTATGATCAAGCGTCAACAACCAAGACTTAATTGACTTGTCGTGGCTTAGATAGTTGATCGTTCCGGAAGCAGATTCACTCATTTCGATGGAGGGTTAACTCGATATCTATTAACGTACAACGGATTACTTAAGTGACTTGATATAAGCCACGAGTCCGTCTATTTGTTTTGGTGTCATACTGGAGTAACCAGCAGGCATGATCGGTTGGAAACCTTCGGCTACTTTGACCGCAGGATTTAGAATCGATTCTCGGATAAAGTTTTCGTCGACCAACACGGAGGTTCCATCCGACAACTTCTGTTGTGTGCCAAAAATGCCATTAAGTGCAGGACCTATTTTCACCGTGCCATCAACAGCATGGCAAGCCGTACACTGTGCAAAAAGTTGAGCTCCCAACTGTTCCGGTGGCAAATCTTGGCTCTGCTCAGAAATCCAAGATGCAAAGTCTTCTTCTGAAACAACCCTCACTTTGGCTAACATGCCCGAGTGGGTCGTTCCACAGTACTCGGTACAAAATATCTGAAATTCCCCCGTTTGAGTAGCCTCAAACCACACGGAAGAATACCTGTTTGGCACTATATCTTGCTTGACCCGAAAAGCGGGAATAAAGAAACTGTGCAACACGTCCGAACTGCTCATAGTCAGCTTAACTGGACGTCCAACGGGAACCACCATTTCCGTAAAAGTGGTCACTCCTTCCGCATATTCGAACTCCCACGCCCACTGCTTGCCTCGAACCGTGATTTGGTAGGAGTCTGGAGGAGCTGTATTCATCCGCAGATAAACATCAAATCCCCAGAGAAATACGAACAGCACGAGGACCGTCGGCACGACAATCCAGGCCATTTCTAAAATTTTACTTTCATGAACCGGTTCGGGTACGCTCGTTTCGTCCTTCCGCTTGTATCGGAACATGAAGTACAACTTTGCCCCCACAACGGCAGCAAATAAAACCGTACTAGTCCAAAAAACGAACCAGAACAGGGCATCGACTTCGCCTGCGAAGGTCGACATGGCATCTGGTAACCAGAAAACTCCTTTATCGCCCATGTTAGATTATGTGTATTAGTCTTGAGTTCAGAACTTTCAATTAAGCCTTGGATATCGTTTTATCTTGCCTTTGACGTTCGCGTCTCCAGAAAATAAACAGTCCAAAACCAATCATTAATAGTGTAAACAAACCGCCAATTTTCATCAGATTGGTGGCATGCAGTACATATGAATTTGAATTCGGGTCGTATCGGTAACAGTAAAGTAGAGCCTGATCCAGTGGCGATCCTACTTTCCCTTCCGATGCTTCCACAATTGCCCGTCGCACATCCGCACTAGGGTAATTGATTCCATTTAAATATCGTGTTACAAGCCCGTCGCCACTTACAAAGATGAGTGCGGAAGGGTGAGCAAATTCCTGAGTTGATTCAACCCATTTGAATTTGAATCCTACCGACTCGGTAAGCGCCAAAATGCTCTCCTCGGATCCCGTAAGAAAATGCCAGCCACTTCCAGCCTCCGGTTTGCCAAGCTTCAGGAGAATTCTCTCCTTTGTCTGAGCCGCCATTTCGGGCGTTTCGATTGCAGAAAAGCTGATGGTCAATACCTTGAATTCCTTCCCGGGTACCCACGGCATAAGCTTGAGGGTCTCCGTAACCGATTCGAGAACCACACTACACAGCATCGGGCAGTTGTGATACACAAAATTAATGATTACGGGCGTTTTCCCATCGAAAAAATCCGCTAACTGTACACTCTGGCCGCTTTCGTTTAGAAAAGCGGTTTCTAGTGGAATCGTATCCCCAAGCATTTCCTCTAAACCAACCCCGCCAAGCGAAGATGGAAGAGAACCTGTTTGTGCTTGAACTGGCATGGCGCATACCAAAACCAGAACAAATACGAGCTTACAATATGTTGAGAAAGAACAAATAGAGATAAAATTGTAGCTACTTGGAAGCATCAAGTGCTTCCAGTTCCATGGCGCGTTCAATCGGGATTGTGTACTGGCCATTGTCCGTTTTCCCATAGCTGATCAACTGGGATGCTCCCTTCGTAACGGTTTCGTGCAATACCGGATAGCCTGTTGTTTGCGTCGATTCTAATTTTGCTTTTTCAAATCTGCCCTTGGCAAATGCCATGCCGGCAGCCACCAGCATCACAACTACAATCACGGAACCAACCATGCTTCCGAAAATCGTTGAGAAACCGAGTCCTTCTGGCTCGACTTCCATTGAATGCGATTCGTGTGCTGACATAAGTAATAGCGATCGTAAAGCGCGGCCAAGCGAAATTCGCTGAGCCAACAGGGTGAAAAATGTCTACGAATTTGTAAAAGACAGCGATTTATGAAGTCTTGGATCCCGCTGTGGAACCAATGCATGGCGGCTAAAGCGATACATAAAGGCTGCAGCAAACACTCCAAAAAGACCTAGCCAAGCGGCAACGTCGTAAAAACCTAAAGATGCGTGCTCAGCTTCCATGACCGGTTTGATGAGCCAAAACATGTCAAACCACTGCATGGTGAGCATCCAGATGGCCATGAAGCCCAAATACGGCAACCAACGTTTCCCCCATCTTCCAATCAGAAGCACAAACGGAAGAATAAAGTGACCAATGAGTAGAATCGCAGAGTAAACTTCCCAGCCGTGCTCCATACGGTGGCGAAAGAAAATGGTCTCTTCGGGAAGGTTTCCGTACCAAATGAGCATGTACTGGCTGAACGCGATGTAGGCCCAGAAAACAGTAAATGCGAATAGAAACTTACCTAGATCCTGATAATGATCTAGCTTGATTTCCTTTTTCAGCATGCCGTTGTTCTGCAAAACGATCGATACCAAAATCATGACCGCCATAATGGACATGAAAGAACCGGCAAAGAAATAGATGCCAAAGATGGTTGAAAACCAATGCGGATCCAGGGACATCAAAATGTCGAAAGAAGCAAATGCGGTTACTACAGCACCGATTCCCAATCCAACGGCCGCATATTTCCGCTGCAATTTAGGAATCGACGGATCCGGGTCATTGTCCTGTCGGATACTAAGCGTGTAAAGCTTGAAGGAAATAAACGTCCAGAAAATAAAATAAAACGCTACTCGAGCCAGAAAGAAGGGGGTATTCAAATAGCTTTCTTTACCCGCTAAAACGGGGTCGAAATGTTCGCTGGCAGGGTCAAATAGATCGTGATGCGTCCAGTGATACAAGTCGTGCATTCCCAAAAGTATCGGAATTCCCAAAACCATAAGGAGAGGAAACGACCATATCAGGGCTTCAGGAATACGACGAACCACCACGCTCCAACGAGCTTTGGTCAAATGCTGGATAATTACGAAGAAATAAGCCCCAACGGTTAGAGAAAGGCAAAACGCCCAACCTATCAGGTAGGAAAAATAAAATTGCTCCGAGTTGGTGGCCCAGCCCACGGCGCTGATCACTAGACCCGCGATCCCAATGGCCAACGGCAACATCCAGGCCATTTGTGACCAGGAATACCGATAGGCAGCATCCGCTTGACTAGCCGTCGATCTTAGCGGATCAATTAGCCAAAACAATGGATTATTTCTTTTTACTGTCTCAGACATACAGCGTTCGCTCTTTTTTCCGCCCTAAAGGGGCAGATATCGAATCAAATTTATCGTTCATTTTCAGGCACATCGCTGACGTCAGCATACTGACTTCTTTGAAGTGCACGTACATAGGCCACAATGGCCCAGCGATCCTTCATCGGAACTTGGGATCCATATCCTGCCATACTTCTAACGCCGTTTTTAACAACGTCGTAGAAATATCCGTCTGGCTGCGCCCTTAACAAATCGGAGTGGTAGGTCGGGGCGGGAACGAAACCGAATCCGCCCGTCATGATGATCCCCTTTCCGTCTCCGGCAAGTCCATGACATACACTACAATAGATATCGTACCGCTCGCGACCTCTTTCCAACAATTCCATCGTTACCGGGACTGGAATACTCGTCCAGGCACCCGATTCTGTCATTCCGGTCCAAAGAGCAGCGTCTTCCTTTAGAAACCCCCGAGCAACAGTCCCTTTTACCGGGGGCCTCATGGCTCTACCGTCCGCAAAAAACGGATTGGCTTCTTGGGCCTCAAAGCGTTCTTGACGGTCCATATTCGGATTAATATGGATTGGGGACTTTTGGGAAACAGAGCCTTGGCAGCCAGCTAAAAAGATAGCGGCTAGTACCAAAGCAAAAAGTCCTGTATGCGGTTTAAATCGATTCATCGTTGTGAATAGCTCTTCGGTAGTGGAGGGTTCCATACTGAATGTTTAGTCCTCCTCTCCGGAATCACGAATGGTTTCAATATTCTTTCCGCCCAAATCCTTCAATAACTTTTGGGTGGAAACCAGGTCAAACTGCTTGTCACTTGCTGCTATGTGCAAAAAGAAGGCATCGTCGGTGACACGCAAGAAATTGGTCGAATAGAACAGAGGGTTGTAAGGACGCGGCAATCCGTTTAATGCAAACATTCCCGCAACAGTCGACAACGAAGCGATCAAAACGGTCAACTCAAACATAACTGGAATGGATGGCTCTATAGCAAAAAATGGTTTCCCGCTGATGTTGATGGGGTAACTTACTTCACTCATCCACCATTGCATCCAGGTCGCCAGTGTTAAGCCAACGATCCCGCCGCCCAATGTTATCCATCCAACGATAGAATTACCCATACCCATAGCCTTGTCCATCCCGTGGATGGGAAAAGGACTGTGCGTATCGAAATGCCGATATCCGGCTTCTCGAACGGCCCCGGCCGCATGAAGTAGCTCACCAGGATGGGCAAACTCTGCCATGATACCGTACAGAGCTTCCTCTTGGGCCTCATAGATGCCCATCGTAGCTTTTACTTCGCTTGCAATTTGATTCAGCATAATTGCGTGTTCATGCAACGCCTGATTTCAGGCAGTTATCGATTAGTGAGCCGATCTTTTGTCTGTAGCCACATCCAATGTGTGACTTGCTCCGTGTCCATCCCCTTCATGATCGTAAAAGTGCGGATCTGCTTCTGGTAGTACTCCCTTCACTTCCGAAACAGCTACCATTGGCAGGAATCGCAAGAATAAAAGGAAGAACGTAAAGAAGAGACCGAACGTGCCGACAAAAGTCAAAACGTCCACAAAAGTAGGAGTGTAATAGTCCCAAGCGCTTGGTAGGTAATCTCTATGAAGAGATGTA
>CALEEY010000096.1 GCA_937877085.1 uncultured Bacteroidota bacterium | reverse complement strand
GAATCAGCAACGGGTGCAAC
Source organism: uncultured Bacteroidota bacterium (assembly GCA_937877085.1). Taxonomy (GTDB): domain Bacteria; phylum Bacteroidota; class Rhodothermia; order Rhodothermales; family UBA10348; genus UBA10348. Next base: position 2,877 of record CALEEY010000096.1, on the reverse strand, counting down.
AAAATCAGAATCAGATGCAGGAAAAACCCGCAAGTATGATCAGGTTGCACTTGACGTGATTTATCGCTTTCCAACCTTCTATCTAGGAGCTCGGTATAACAAAGTGAGCGGCGAACTTACAAGCGGTGAAGATACTTCGGTAGATCGTATCCAAGTTGGTGGTGGATTCTTCTTGACCCCCAATGTTTTGCTGAAAGCCATCTATATCAGCCAAAACTACAATGATTATCCAACAGGTAGCCTTCTGGAAAAAGGAAAATTCAATGGCGTAACCGTTGAAGGAGTCATTGCTTTCTAGTGAACGTCCGTAGAGGACAGGTGTGATCAGTACAGTCGCACAAAGTTGGGGGGCGCCGATTCTCGGCGCCCCCCTCGCTTTAAAACCCAATTAGGCTCGACAACGTATGAGCAATCTATCAATCAGCTCAGTCCTGACGCAAAGGATCCACTTTCTTTCCAAATCCGCTGTGAACACTCTCCTCAACGGCCGTTTCCCTTTCATCTTAGGGTTTTTCCTTCTAGGGCTCTTAGTCCAACCAGCAAGCTCTCAAGGATATGCACTCAGTCCATTGAGTCAGCTCCAAATTGAAGGGACCTCTTCGGTCAACTCCTTTACCTGTACGGCAGGACGGATTTCGGGAGAGGGAGTCATACAGAATTTAATCAAAAGCGCAGGCTCAGCAAGTAATAACGTTGTCATTACCGTCCCTATCGGTAAGCTGGATTGTCAAAATCATAGGATGAACAGGGATTTGAGAGATGCTTTAAAAAGTGATGACCATCCCAATATTGTATTTAGACTGACTCAAGTTGAAGTATTGGATTTTTTGAACTCGGCCAAAGGTACACGACAGATTTTGACTACGGGTAATCTTTCACTAGCTGGAGTTACCAGGTCGGTCTCCGTTTTGGTCGAGGGGTACTTTGACGAATGGAACAAATTACACGGCCAGGGTTCGGTAGCTATGAAGATGACCGATTTCGGCGTGACGCCTCCATCGGCGCTTCTAGGTCTCGTGAAGGCCCACAATGAAATCACCATTCGATTTCATTTAATCGCCGTTTCCGATCTTCAATAGCCATATTCCTAGGCCCACGGTATATCGGTTTCACCGAAAAATTCTGTGGCTAGCTCTGGATACATTCTTTATGAACGCCAAACGGCCCCAATAATTGTATTGAGGCCGTTTGTTATCCCAGTTGACGGAAAATCTGAATTCTTGTTGCTAGTCTTTTGCGGAAATAGAATATTTCCGCAAGCTCCAGAATTCTATTGGTTCGATCCCATCATTTCTTCGATTTCCGTTGCATCTCCATTCATTTCCCAATTCATGAGCGATACGGGGATCATGCCTAAGCCGTTGAATTCGTCCATAAACTGATAAAGAGTAAACGTGTCCTCGCGTTGTCTGGCGTATTCCGCTATCAGTTTTTCTACTTCGATTTTACCAATCACGTAACTTTCAGCATAGGTTGGCTGGCGAAGATAAAAATGTTGCTCCCCTTGAATGGTCCCGCCATCCCATGGAAGGTAACCTCTGGGGACCCATTTGCTGGAGAATTTGGCGGCTTCTTCGAGGGTCATGACGCCCCCTTGTTGGTAGAGTCCCCCAAGCGCCCTTGCGGCGCGTTGCGCCAATAAAATCCATACCAATTCGCGCGCCTGAGGCTTGTCATCCATGAGCCCAGCGTGCATCATCATTTCCTCCATTCCGGTAGCCATCCCTTCTGCGCGGCCATCAAATATATTATACCATAAGGGACTGCGGCGAATAGGGCTGGCATTGGGCTCTTCACGCATGCGGGCCAGGTCAAACCAATGGTTTCCATGTCCACGCATCGGTAAAGCGTCACGATAGGTAACCTCGTCAAAAAAGCCGCGGATGCCGTCATTTGGGGTAAAGTTACCCATGCGTTCTCTGAGGGCTAAATCCATATATGGCTTCATGGGCATGATTTCTTCCTCTTGCATGAACGCCATGTACTGATCGACAGCGAGGTTTAATTCCCGATTGTACGTATCGACATCAGTCATTTTCTCTAATTCTGGCAGCCTACGATTACGATTCTCTTCCAAGCGGAGGGAAGCGTGAGCCCTTGCCAATTCTCTTTTAACTATGAGGACTTCTTCTTCCCATGTCAAATTGACGTAATGGATATTCTTAAGAGCCCACGTCATGTTTTCTTTTCCAACTCCGGAGGGTCCAGTTTTGGTAGGAGCCTGTTCTTCCAACCATACCACCAACGAATCGGATGAGGCCTTTGCTTTGAGGGAAAGCTCGGCTAAAACGGGATGAGTAGAGGAAACTTGATTTGCAAAGCGCTCCAGGTCGTTTGACTGATCCTGAATACTCTCAATCCCTTTGACCCATAAATCGCGAGCGTTTCCAGTTAGATTGACCCGTGCCTGTCGAAACAACTCCGGCATTATAAGAAGTCCAGCTTCTACTTCGGAAGCGTCCTCGGTACTCAAAGGATACGTGTAATAGGACGCTTCAATGGCCCCTTCAATCATGGGTGCCTCGCGCATGGGGACATCGGTATCGCTAGGATAGAAGTAGACGTAATAAGCTGGGTCGCGTTGCCAAGGCTTCAGTACACGATGGTCGAACTCCAGTCCGTTCATTTCCGCGCGAACTAAATGCCAGTCTACTTGTGCCGCAACCGGCCAATCGCTTTTGGGAAACTCAGAAAGGGCGTTCCTCCAGTCCGCTAGCTCTTGATACTGCTTTTTCATGGTTTCGACCGAAAAATCAGGAACACCATTCACTCGGGGAGGTGCTCGAAACAGCCTCCACGCATCAAAAAACGCCGTCAAATCTTGATAATTTGATCGGTTTTTTAGGCACATTATTAGGCGTAGATCCAGAGCCACAG
>CALEEY010000095.1 GCA_937877085.1 uncultured Bacteroidota bacterium | reverse complement strand
CCGCGGAGACAACGGATCCATCCCAAGCATTCCGCCTGCTGCTCCGACTCCCCCAAAACCAGGAACACCGGCGCCCAAACCGGCCGCACCATAAGCGGCACCCCCCATAATCGAGGACAGGGCGGCTCCGCCTAAACCGGCCGTAAACGACTTAAGAAAATGTCGGCGGGTGTGAAGTTCTGCCAACCTCAATTTCGCTTCGTCAAATACATTCATTCTTTTGTCAGGTACTCATCCAAATTGAGAATGGTGTTGGCCACAACGGGAAGCGATGTTTGCGAGGCCAACTGAACAAGAGTCGCCAAGGCCCTTGGATCGGGGTCTCGGGCCAAAGCCAGCCTATAGCCGGACCGCACCCGATCTTCCATCGAACCCTTAGCGGACTCCATCTTGGCTGCAAGCGCCTTTGCTGCCTCCCAAAACGCGGGGTCATTGAGCGTAACCAGCGCCTGCAGCGGGGTATTGGTCCGGATGCGGCGGGAAATACAGAATTCGCGGGAAGGCGCGTCAAACAGGGCCATTGCTGGATAGGGGTTGGTGCGACGCCAATAGGTGTAAATGGCTCTTCGGTACCGATCTTCCCCCTCCGCGAGCACCCATTGCTGGCCGTTATAGGGGTTTTTCCATACGCCCGCTGGCTGGGAAGGCATGACCGAGGGGCCGTGCTGTTTTCGGGACAATAAGCCACTTACCGCCAGCGACTGATCCCTTAGCTGCTCAGCCGACAAGCGAAACCGAGGGCCACGAGAGTACAATTGATTGCGGGAATCCCGTTCCAGTTTTAGCGGTGTCACAACCGACGCCTGACGATACGTAGCTGAAAGCACGATCTCTTTTAAAATTCCCTTCTGGCTCCAATGGTGGTCTTGGCTGAATTGAACGGCCAACCAGTCCAATAGCTCAGGATGTGTCGGGGCAATCCCAATCGTCCCAAAATCGTCGCTCGATTCAACAATGCCGAGTCCAAACAGCTGCTCCCAAAAACGATTGACGGTAACCCTAGCGGTTAACGGATTTTCGTCCGAAACCAACCATTTAGCAAAAGCTAAGCGATCCGCTTTTTCACCCGTCGGCAGGGGCGGAAAGACTTTGGGAACGGCGGGCTGCATGACGTCCGCAGGGGATAAAAAGCTGCCTCTGGTTCGGAGCCTTGTCTCTCGCTGGGCAGAGGCCGGAAGCTCTTTCATGACCGGGGTGATGATCGGCTTTAGCTTGTTAATTTCGCCCTGAAGCTTATTCCGCTCTTCTCGAAGATCCTTAACGGACTCATGTGCATCCGCAAAACGCGCCTGAATAAACGTCTTTTCGTAGGGACTCCGCTCGGAAATGGGCTTCGCGGCGATGCGCCGAATCTCGTTTTTGGAGGTGTTCAACAACATCCCGACCACTTGAGGGTCGTCCAGCGTCGTTTCCCAATTCGCTAATGTCTCCTTCATGGCCGCTCCCGCCACGCCATCGCTGATGGCGGCGTTCACTTTGGCCAACGCGCTGAGTAACTCTTGGCCCTTAGCCTGGTGGGCGGCTTCAAATTCGCGCAAAACCGGCTCTTCGCTGGCCTGATCCCAATCGGCTGTATTATTAAATAGTGCAAACGAGCTGTAGAAGTCCTCGTGCACGAAGGGGTCATAGGGATGGCCGTGGCATTGCACGCAGCGCATGGTGACCCCTTGAAACACTTCCCAAGTCGTATTTACCCGGTCCACCACCGAGGCAAACCGGTGTTCTTCGTCGTCCGTGCCACCTTCCTCATTGGTCATGGTGTTTCGGTTGAACGCCGTCGCAATGAGCTGCTCGGTGGTTGGGTTGGGCAGTAAATCGCCTGCCAATTGTTCAATCGTAAACTCGTCAAAGGGTAGGTCCTTATTAAAAGCATCAATCAACCAATCGCGGTAGCGCCAAATGGAGCGTTCGCGATCGGCCTCATAGCCTTTAGAATCGGCATATCGAGCCAAATCTAACCACAGGGCAGCCCAGCGCTCGCCAAACGCAGGGGAAGCCAATAATTCGTCAACTAATTTCTCGTAATTGCCTGTCTCACATAGGCTTGCAGCTTGTTCATACGTAGCCGGCAAACCGGTCAAATCGAGACTCACGCGCCTCGCTAACACATGGCAATCGGCCTCTGGAGCGGGATCCAGGCCGTTTTTCCGCAAAGCATCCAAGACGAAGGAGTCAATTGGCGACCGAATCCACGCATCTTCGACGGGAGGTGTACTCTTTACCGGCACGACATAGGCCCAATGGGTTTCCCACTCAGCGCCTTGATTAATCCAATCACGAAGCTTTTGAATCTGCTCTTCAGAAAGCGGGGCTTCGTCTTTCGGCATACGGTCGCTGGCATTGGCGTGCGTCACCTTTCGAATCAACTCGCTCGCATCCGCATCGCCCGGGACAATGGCGGGGTTTCCCGATTCGCCGCCTAACAGAGCTAACTCTCGAAACTGAAGGTTCAAGTCTGCATTTGTCTTGACGCCACCGTGGCAGGTCACACAACGATCATTCAAAATGGGCCGAATGTCGGCATTGAAGTCAACTTTCGCTGGCCCGCACCCGGAAAAGAGGGCGACTACAATCCCTATGGAAATTGAATGCTTCATTCCTGCTAGAATCGGGCAAAACACATCAGATAGTCAATCTTAAAATTCGACCAATTGAAAATGGTTTTTGTACCGCTACCATCGGAATTGAATCACAGAAATCCATATACTTCGAGATTAATCCAGCCTATCCGATACCATGAACCGACGCACGTTTACCAAACACGGCCTTCTAGCCACAGCAGGAGCATCTTTTATGCCGCGCGCACTACACATCATCTCAAAAAAAGCCGCGCCCAAAGAGATTATTGGCCACGGCGACTTTCAATATTCGGTAGACCGAGACTGGGGAAATTTAGATCCGATGTCTACTCCGGTTAAGAATTGCCACGAAATGGTGCAAGATCGGTTTGGTCGCCTCATCATGATTACCGACGAGACCAAGAACAACATTATTATTTATGATAAAAGTGGCAAGTATCTCGGAAGTTGGGGCAATTCATTCCCGGATGGGCACGGCCTAACCATCTCAGACGAAGGGGATGCGGAGTATTTGTGGATCTGCGACAATGGGTTTGGCGGAAATCCGCAAGTGGTTAAAACCACGTTGGAGGGGCGCGAGGTTATGCGGTTACCTGTTCCCAAAGATATTGGAGTCTACCCAGAGACCGACAATTTTCATCCCACAGAAACAGCGGTCGCGTCAAATGGCGACGTATATGTGGCCGACGGGTACGGTAGCCAATGGATTTTGCAATTTTCAAAGGAAGGTCACTTCATCCGAAAATTCGGTGGACGGGGCGATGGAGATGCTGAATTTTCCACGGCACACGGGGTATGCGTAGACAGCCGGGGGCCGGGTCCTGATACCCTGTTGATTACGTCCCGCGGCCACAACGCGTTCAAAAGGTTCACCATGGAAGGCGAATATCTGGAAACCTTGTTTTTACCGGGAGCCTTTGTCTGCCGCGCCGTTATTGATGATGATATGTTGTATTCTGGAGCCTGTTGGTCGCGGCTAAAGTACCTGAACCAAACTCCGAATTCGGGTTTTGTGACCATTTTGGATTCTAAAGGCACGGTGGTATCGAATCCCGGGGGTACGGCTCCTGAGTACCGGGATGGCGTTTTACAGGTGATGGTTCAACAGGAAAAAGTATTTCACCACTGCCACGACGTATGCATTGACGAAGACAAAAACATCTACGTTTGTCAGTGGAACGCAGAGCAAACCTATCCCATTCGGCTTCAGCGCATATAACGCATGGAGCTTCTTGGTGCCACCCTTGACTTTCTCTAGCGCAACATCGGTGCTTCTCAACCGAAACGAAGTCGGAGTACGCTTGAGCGGTATCCGAACACTTGCTGCAATTGTCCAGCTATGAACAGAGAGTTGACTGCCCGGCCAATGGGGCCAACGGGCGGTGTGTAAAACACGCGGTCAGTCATAATCGTCCGATTGCCGTCTGGGGTAAACGAGTGTTCGTGCCACCAGCAGCTGTAGGGGCCTTCGAGCTGAGAATCAACAAACTTGCGACCGTCTTCCCAGTCTTCTATCCGCGTTCGCCACTTAATGGGCACGAGGCCCACTTTCAATGTGTAATCAATCAAGGCCCCATCTTCCATAACATCTGGAAGACTCGTGATGCGAAATTGCATAGCCGACGGGGTAATCAATCCGAGGTTTTCGGGCCGCGAAAAGAAAGGAAAGACCTCCTCAATGGGTCGGTCGATCACTGTTGATGTCTGCAATACGAACGCTGGAGGCGTTTTTTGGAGATACTCCGATTGGGGATAGTCAGAACCAGCATCTTCAATTTTGACAAAGTCGTTTTGCAGCAAATCTGCGAGTGCAGCTTCAATGGTTTCAAACCGATACGTAAAGCCAACCTTTTGGGTATGGGCCGGAATGGCGCGTTGGCCTTGCAAAAGGACGATCGAGGCGTCACCAAAAAGAAGTTTGACGGCAAACTCGGGAACGGGTATGAATGAAGGCCGCTTCAACTGCTTACCGAGAGCCGTTGCAAATGCTTTAAAGGTGACGGGGGTGGGCGCTGTTGCATTAAAAGCGCCCGACATAGCAGGATTGTTTAACCCGGCTACGAAAAGGTCAACGAGGTCTTCGATGTGAATCCAAGGCACATATTGTTTGCCGGTTCCGATCGGACCACCCACACCTAGGTTGAATGGCAAAAGCATTTGATCCAATGCACCTCCGCCTCGACCCAGAACGACGCCAATGCGCAATCGCACGACTCGAACGCCAAGATCTCGGGCTTTGATGGCTTCAGATTCCCAGTCGCGGCACAATGTTGCCAAAAAATCGGTGCCAGCTTCTGACTCTTCCGTCAAAATAGTATCCTGGCCATCTCCGTAAATACCGACGGCACTTGTCGAAATGAAGACTTTGGGTGCCGTTTCCTGGGCCATGGCATCTACTAATTGCCTCGTCACATCCAGCCGGCTTTTTCGAATGGAGTCCAACCGCTTCTCATCCCACCGTTTTCCTAGCAACGGTTCTCCCGCAGTGTTGATGACGGCATCTGATGCCGCTATGGCCTTTTTGAGTGCAGACGGGTCGACGCTAGTTTCAAGAAACGTACACTCGTGGCCCAACAGTGACCGAGCACGCTTTTCGTTGCGCACGAAAGCGGTGACCTGATGTCCATCGCGTCGTAAACGAAGAACGAGGGCTCGGCCAATAAATCCTGTGGCGCCTGTCAGAAAAATGTTCATGGTTGCGATGTTCGTTTAACTGAATTCTTTGGTGGGCGAGTCTCTAACCCTAAACTGCCGCTGCCCCATTAACCATTGATCCATCAGAGTGGGTCCAATGGATCGCACATTTCGCAGTAAACGTATAAACGGAGCAGGGGGCGGGTCAAAGACCCGCCCCCTGCAACCTTGCTTCTTTTGGAAGCGCCATGCCGCGCCGCTATCAGACCACAAAACCCTCCAAAACAACCTAAAAACGATCATATTCCCCGCGTGCCACTCTCAAAACTGTTTCGCCAGCGAAACACACCCGCTCCGCCATCACATCAGGAAGTAAAGGGCCATTCCTCGGACTGCGGAAAATGGGACATTTTCCGAATGTCCTCAAAATGCCCCTCTACCCCCAAAAGGAAGTTGAAGGGCTTTCGAGATTAGTGGGAATTGTTAGGATCTGAGCCCCCCAAAGGGGAGTGGGGCGAGATGGCGAGGACGTTGAAGAAATCAACATACCATTAAGTAGTCAGCGGATGTTGAATCCGTTTCCGTTGATTTCTTCCAGTCCGAGGAATACCGACCCACGACCAAGAAGACACTGAAGAAAAATTAACTCAGCCAGAAATACAGGATGGCCATTAGCACAACCAAACCGATTGACACGGCTCTTGGGTCGGTTAAACTGTCTATTCGTGTACCTAGAATGGCCTTCATTGGTGGTTCCCACTGAATGGCCTCAAGCTGTGCATCGGGCGTAGGAGGAGTCAGGAGACTGGTAACCACATAGACCACTGAACACAGGCAGAACAGCCACCATCCCACTTGCATAAACGGGATGCCCAAGGTATCTGCAACAAGGCGTGTGTCCCCTATCACCGGAAGGTCTACGAGGAAATAAGCGACGCCAATTATTAGACCGAACACTAAGGTCGAAACAGCTGCTTCCTTAGTGCCTCGTTTCCAGAAAACTCCGAAGAGAAACACGCACGTGATGGCAGGCGCAAACATCATTGGGATCTTATTGATGGCCTCGAAGATGCTCACAAATTTACCACCGTAAGGCGACCAGAAGATGGCAAGAACGATTACAACCGCAGCGGTGATTCTTCCAATAGTTACAAGCGCCTTATCACTGGTCTCAGGGCGCATTTTCTTGACAATGTCTTCTGCTACAATTGTTGCCGTACTGTTCATGGCCGATTCAACGGTACTCATCACAGCAGCCAACATTCCCGCAGCTAGCAGGCCCTTCAAACCGGTTGGCAAGAGTTCTTGAATCATGACCAGCAACGTGTCATTTGGGGTTTCAATAATATCTTGAAACAGGACATATCCCAGAACGCCAGGTAGTACCATAAAAAAGAGGGGTAGGATTTTGAGCCCCCCAGCGAAGATGGCCCCCAATTGACCGTCCCTCATGCTTCGTGCACCCAGCGTTGTCTGTACAATGGTCTGATCAGTACACCAATACCAGATTCCCAATATGGGATAGCCTAAAAGAACCGACACCCAGGAATACTCGTTCAGTCTGCCGGTCTCTGGATTCCGGAATGAGTGCAGCATGTTCAGTTGGTCAGGCTTGACGGCTGCTTGCAGATCTGCGAAAGAATGGATGCCGTGTTCGGGCAAGGCGAAAATGGCAAAAAGGGTCAGAACAATGGCCCCAGAGAGTAGCAAGACAGCCTGAATGGAGTCCGTGACTGCGATGGCTCGAAGCCCGCCGATAATGGTATAGGTGGCTGCAACGACAGCAATGGCGACCACGGACCAAAGCACGGGTATCCCAAAAAAGTACAGGAATACCATCGCTCCAGCATAGATGCTAATTCCAATGTGGATTAACAGGGCCGAAATGACGGTAATGACCGCCAAAATCAACCTTGGGGCAGGGCTGTACCGCTTCTCAAGGAATTCTGGTAGCGTCGTGATATTGCTTCGCAGGTAGAACGGTACGAATATCAAGCCCAACACGATGAGCGTAAACGTGGCCATCCATTCGAAATTGCCCACCACAAAGCCGATCCGATATCCATCGGCAGCGAGGCCCACGAGGTGAATCGTAGAGATATTTGCCGTGAAAAGGGCCGCACCAATAATCGGCCAACGGAGAGATTTTCCAGCCAGAAAAAACTGTGTACTGGAGGTATTCTTTCGGTATCCGGCATAGATCCCGATACCCATGATCCCTAACATGTAAGTGGCCACGATGGCAATATCGAGTGTCGTCATACCGCTTTCCTATGGAATGAATCTGGTGAAATGAAAAGGTTAACGTCTAAAGCACTGCTGCATCAGATGAAGCATATCCGCTTCTGAGGCGACGCGTGGGTTGTTCATATAGTCAGGAAGCACTCGGCATTGCTTAGCTAAGAGCTCAAGCTCTTCTTCGGGGACCTGCATCTCTTCCAGGCCCTTCCAAAGTCCAATCTGCTTAAGGAAGAGGTCCAGTTCGTCGCACGACTTTTTCGCCGCAGTCTCGTCATCCACATCCTTTAGTTTTGGATTTAGCATCCGGCCTAGTTTCGCAAAGGGCTTTACAGCTGAGGCGTACGTGAAGCGCATGAAAGCTGGATAATTGAGCGCAAGGGCTTCACCGTGTGCAATGTGTGGATACATTCCGCCAATCGCCATGCCGATTCCGTGTGGCAAGGTGACTCCAGCATTCGCAATACACATCCCGGCCAGCGTGTCCGCGTACGCTAGCGCCGTACGGGCTTCCATGTTCGATCCATCCTGCAGAGCGGCAGGTAAATTGGAGAAAACGAGCGAAATGGCTTCCCAAGCCATCAACTCCACATACGGCGAGGTATTGACGTGTATGGCACTTTCAAAAGCATGAGTAAACGTATCGAAACCTGTGCACGCCGTCACATATTTTGGAACGCTGAGCATGAGCTCGGGATCGACAATGGCCACACGCGGGAAGATGAGCGAATTGTACAAAGCCGACTTATCCCGCGTCGCCGTATGCGTAACGACCGATACTTGGGTGACCTGAGCGCCGGTCCCCGAGGTTGTGGAAACGGCCACGACGGGCAGTGTTTTTTCGGTGGGCTTCGCATCTTTATAAAAAAGATAGTCCCAGCAGCTGCCTTCGTGCGTCGCTTCAACGGCGATGGCTTTTGCTGCATCCATGCTTGAGCCACCGCCCACACCGAGCACAACATCAGCCCGGTGCTTCGCGGCCATTAGCGCACCCGCATGAATGGTGTCCGTGGTCGGATTTGGAATGACTCCGTCAAAATGAGCGACCGAAATACCAGCGCTTTCGAGTAGGGAAATTAGCCGAGGTAGATAGTGGCGCACCGAGCCAGACTTCGGGCCTGTGACCAAGAGGCAGCGATTTCCGAATCGAGCAACCGCCTCCCCGACACCCGCGATCTTTCCCACACCAAATTGTACTTCGGTGGGGACATGAAATCCAAAATTTTTGATCATAGTCTGTGCGATGGTTCTTTTCCGATATTTGATTGCGCCGGTTGAAGTTACGGCATTTCAGGCATGGCACCCGGTTGAGTACAAACGTACGCCGCTTGCCAGTTGGCTCGTGCTGCGACCTCGTCTATTGGGTCTTTATTTAGCATTCCCATGATAAGAACGGCTGTCCAACAGTCGCCAGCTCCAACCGTGTCTATTACAGGGCCGCGCCTTACCCCTTCAAGATGCACAACCGCGTCTTGCGTGCGAACGATGCATCCTCGTTCGGCCATGGTGAGCGCAACGGTGTTTAGTGCAAACTGGGTGGCCAGTTGGCCCAGGAGGTCGTGCGTAGTGCCGTCCAGTCCTAAAAGGTGGGCCAGAATCACGAGCTCGTCCTCATTTAGCTTCAAAACCGTCGCGAGGGACAAGCCTTCTATTATGACGGAGCGGTCATAGAACTCCTGACGCAGGTTTATATCAAAAACCCGAATACAACTGGGCCCGGTTGCTCGGAGAAAAGACTGAATCGTGGTGCGAGAAATCGGTGATCGCTGGGCGAGTGTGCCAAAACAAACGGCATCAGCTTGCGAGGCAAGACGTTGCAACTGGGGAGTTGACTGAAGGAAATCCCAAGCCACGGGTTCATGGATGGTGTAGGCCGGGATACCGTCGGGGTCCAAGTGAACAGAAACCGACCCTGTTGGATAGCCTGGGCGGGTATCGACGTGTGAAGTATCCAGGTTCTGCGCCGCAAGAGCCTCAAACAAATCTCGCCCCGCCTCGTCCTGCCCCACAGCGCTGACTATAAAAGACTGTGCACCAAGCACTTGGCAGTGATAGGCGAAATTGGCAGGGGCGCCGCCCATTTGCCGCCCCTCGGGATATTCATCCCACAGAAGTTCGCCGATTCCGACGATTTTTGGAGCGTTTAAGGCCACCGTGACGTGTTTAGAGGTCAATAAACACCTTCATGCTTCGAGGTCCCTCTCGGTCAATGAAATCATACGCAGCAGAAAACTCAGCAAATGGAAAATGTTTGGTCTCTAATGGGATGGTGTTGATATCTCCTGATTCAATGCGCAAAACGGCCTCTTCGTAGTCAGCATGTTGGTACATCAACGTCCCTACGATGCTAAGCTCACGATCCCCCACCACAGCGAGGTCCACTCGCGGCTTTTCGCCGTACACGGCAACGACCACGACGGTACCTCCTTTATTTACCGTGTCGATGGCCGCGCTAATCGTTTCCTGGACTCCGGCGCAGTCAAAGACGACATCAATTCCGCGTCGGCCAAATACTCGAAGAGAGGCCGCATGTAAGGATTCGCTTTGAGGATTGGATGTCGCGTCAATTCCACATTGGCTGGCTACGTCAAGCCGATATTCGCTCATGTCGGTTATGAGAACCTTAGCGCCGCGGGCGCGACACATCTGGGCAGTCAGGTTGCCGATAGGTCCAGCTCCCAGAACGGCAACATTCAACTGGTCAAGATTTCCAGCTCTTCGTGTAGCCCGAATGGCCACGGCTGCGGGTTCGACAAAGGCGCCTTGTTCAAACGAGAAGGACTCAGGTAAGGCAATGAGCTTGTCGGCTTCGGTCACAAATAAGTCTTGAGCGACGCCCGGAGCTTGAAATCCACGGACTTTTAGGCTATCGCAGATATGGAAATGGCCTTCTAAACATCGATCGCATGCTCCACACACAATCTGAGGCAGTGCGGTAGCCTTGGACCCGATTGCAAAACCGTCAACTCCTTGACCAAGCGACTCAATGGTGGCACAAAACTCGTGGCCCTGAATCACTGGATACGGTGTGAATGGATGTTTGCCATGATTGACATGGACATCGCTCCCACAAACACCGATTCTGTGGATGCGGAGCAGTACTTCGCCGGGTCCGGGGACTGGCTCCGGTACTTCGTTATGCTTGATCACCCCGGGGGCTGTCATGACGGCTTGTCTCATTCTCTTCTCACTGTCTTTTCCCTGTGCTCCTGTTCCATTGGCCGATCTCGAAGGGACCGAAAATCACTTCGAATGTAGGAGGAGAAGGATTCTGATACAAGCTCCGATTCTGGGAGGAATGAGGTCCAAATGAGTCAGCTTGTTTTGGGAGCGGGGCATGCTTTTGAGAACGCTACAAACAAATCCAAGGTGCCATTTGGAATTGGCAACCGTAGTCTCGTTGGGCGTGAGGTCGCAGGGCGTGGTTGTGAGGACGTTGAAGAAATCAACATCCAAATAAAAGGTCAGAAGTTTTATATCCTTTCCCGTTGATTTCTTCCAGTCCAAAGAAGCACGCCCTGCGACCACCACAACGGTTGCCACAAAAAAAGGGCCTTCTTGTTTTAATTATTCTTCATCAGATCGTCTACACCGCCAAAAACCCGTATTATAAAGGCGGAAGACCACCGTTCATTCAACTGAGAAGCACATGGCGAAAACCCCCGATTCGTCAAAACTGAAAAAAGAACTGGGCCTGTTTGATGTGTACGCATTGGCAACAGGCTCTACACTCGCAGGTGGTTTCTTCTTGCTCCCTGGAATCGCGGCCGCAAGCGTGGGCTCAGCCCTGCCATTTGCTTATCTGATTGCTGCGCTCTTCCTACTTCCCGGGCTGTTTGCCAAGGCTGAGTTAGCTACGGCCATGCCACGCTCGGGTGGAGTCTACTTTTTTCTAGATCGATCGATGGGCCCGCTTTGGGGAACGATGTCGGGGTTTGGGACCTGGTTTTCGCTCATTCTGAAAACCTCCTTTGCGCTCATTGGTGTGGGGGCCTATCTGGGATTATTTTTCCCCAATCTGCAGATAAAAACGGTTGCGGTTGGTTTAGCCGTAATTTTTGGCGTCATTAACTTGTTGGGGGCCAAAAAGACCGGAACGGCGCAAGGTGTTTTAGTAATAGGGCTCTTGCTACTTCTTGCTTGGTTTAGCGGTTTAGGCCTATTTAATATCGAGGCCAGCCATTTTAGTGAATTGCTCGCTACGCCTTCAGGCTCGTTGATTTCTACCGCTGGTTTGGTCATTGTCAGCTACATGGGTCTCACTAAAGTGGCCAGCGTAGCTGGCGAAGTAAAAAATCCGGAACGCAATCTCCCCCTAGGGATGTTTCTGGCTTACATCACGGCTATTGTCGTGTATATGATTGGAACGACCGTCATGGTTGGGGTCGTGGGGGTAGAAGCTCTCAGTTTGAATGGGGGCGATTTAACCCCTGTCGCGACTACGGCAGACCTCTTAGTAGGCAATTGGGGAAAAATATTGATGACCATTGCCGCCGTGCTGGCGTTTTTGTCCGTTGGCAATTCAGGTATTCTAAGCGCCTCTCGGTACCCAATGGCCATGAGCCGGGATCGGTTGCTGCCCGACTTTATGAGTCGACTCACCAAAAAAACATCGGCTCCCTGGGTTTCCGTCTTGGTTACAACAGCCATCGTCGTGTTGTTTGTGACGGTTCTCAACCCTTTAAAGATTGCAAAACTGGCCTCGTCCTTCCAGTTGCTTATGTTTACGATGAGCACGATAGCCGTTATCGTGATGCGAGAAGCCCGTTTGGATTCATACGATCCGGGATTCAAAAGCCCATTCTATCCGTGGCTTCAGATTGTTGGGATTATCGCTTCGCTCTGGTTGATATTCCAAATGGGGTATTTATCTGTAGCGTTTACCGTCGGCATGTTGTGGTTCGGCGCGCTATGGTACCGGTACTATGCTTCCAGCAGAATTGAGCGCAGTGGGGCCATTTTTAACATATTCGAGCGCCTTGGAAGAAGCAGTAGCACCGACTTGGACCGCGAATTACGCACCATCTTAAAGGAAAAAGGCCTTCGGACGGACGATCCCTTCGACGAAATTATCGCGCGCAGCTTCGTCATGGACCTAGATCTCTCGACGACGTTTGAAGATGTTGTTGAACAAGCATCCTCTCGCTTGTCCCACCGGATCCCGTTGACCTCTCATAACATTGCTCGCAAGTTTTTAGAAGGAACGCGGGTAGGTGCTACACCCGTCACCAAAGGCGTCGCCCTACCCCATTTGAGCCTCGAAGGGCTCCTAAATCCTGAAATGGTCATTGTGCGGGCTAAATCGGGCGTTCGTTTGCTCGCTCCTGACTTAGAACTGAGTCCAGATACGCCGGAATCGACGGTACATGCGATCTTCTTTTTAATCAGCCCCAAGGAAGACCCCGGTCAACATCTACGCATACTCGCTCAAATTGCGCGTCGTGTCGATAGTCCTGAATTTCGTTTGGAGTGGGATTCGGCTTCGGATGAAGCAGAACTTAAAGAAGTGTTGCTCAAAGAGGAGCACTTCTTGTACCTAACCATTCGGGCCCATTCAGGTACATCGGAGCTACTCGGAAAAACCTTGAAGGAAATGAAATTGCCTTCAGGGAATTTGATTGCTGTTATTCGTAGAGGAGACCAAAACATCATTCCGACCGGCGATACCCTTCTGACAGAGGGGGATAGGCTCACGATTCTGGGCGATCCGGTGTTTTTGAAAGTGACCAAAGCCAAGTATTCAACAGCATCGAATAAGTAACGATTCGACCTTAGGCAATCAGCGATTGGACCACTTTACCGTGCACGTCTGTAAGCCGGTATCGACGACCTTGACTCAAGAAGTTCAAGCGTTCGTGATCAAATCCTAACAAGTGTAAAAGCGTGGCTTGAAAATCGTGCACATGCACCGGGTTTCGGACTACGTTGTATCCAAAATCGTCCGTTTCGCCGTAGACCGATCCGGCTTTAATTCCTCCGCCGGCCACCCAGATCGAGAAACACCGCGGATGATGGTCCCGACCGTAGTTCGTTGCCGACAACTTGCCCTGGGAATAGCTGGTTCGGCCAAATTCGCCGCCCCAAATGACCAAGGTGTCATCCAAAAGACCTCGTCGTTTCAGGTCTTTGATCAACGCAGCTGAGGGTTTATCGGTATCCTTAGCCATGATGGAGATGTCGTTAGGAAGATTTCCGTGTTGATCCCACCCCTGGTGGTACAGCTGGATGAACCGAACGTCTCGTTCCGCTAACCGCCTGGCCAACAAGCAGTTAGCCGCATACGTGCCGGGGGTCCGGGCCTCCTCGCCGTATAGTTCAAACACCTCATCGGGCTCGTCCGATAGGTCCATAGCGCCCGGCACCGACGTTTGCATCCGATAGGCCATTTCATATTGGGCTATGCGCGAGTCAATTTCGGGGTCCATCACCCGATTGTGCTCTTCCTGGTGCAACTCCTTTAACGTATTAAGCATGGATCGGCGGCTCTCTCTAGACATGCCGTCCGGATCCTTCAAATACAGAACCGGGTCGGCGCCGCTTCTAAACTGAACTCCCTGGTGCAGGGAAGGGAGGAAGCCGTTGCCCCAAAGCCGAGAATACAGAGGTTGATCGCCGTCGCGGCTGCGGGAAAGCAAAACGGTAAACGTGGGCAGATTGTCGTTCATCGAACCAAGGCCATAGCTCATCCAGGACCCAAAAGAAGGCCTTCCGGTCTGCTGGGAGCCGGTTTGAAAGAAAGTGATGGCTGGATCGTGATTGATGGCCTCCGTATGGATGGAGCGAATCACGCAAATATCGTCGGCAATGCTGGCCGTGTGCGGAATAAGGTCCGAAAACCAGGCTCCCCCTTTCCCGTGTTGGCTAAACTTGAACTGCGAGCCGGCCATAGGGAGCGACTTTTGATTGGCGGACATGCCCGTTAGTCGCTGTCCGCCGCGGACGGAAGCGGGCAATTCTTGACCGTTTAGTTCTTGGAGGGTGGGCTTATAATCTAAAAGCTCCAAATGCGAAGGTCCGCCGCTCTGAAAGAGGTAGATAACCCGTTTAGCCTTGGGTAGAAAATGAGGGCCCATGGGTCCGCCGCTCAAACCACCCATTATTCCGGGTGAACCAACGCCTGGAACCGCGCCGAACGCGTCCATGGCCATGCCGGGGCCCAAAATAGAGGCCAATGCAGCCGTTCCGATGCCTAAACTTGCTCGAGACAAAAAATGTCTTCTGGAGCAGTGATATTTGATGTCGTCAAAATCGCTCATGTTTTACCTCACAACCTGCGTGGCATCGAAATTTAAAAGGGTTGTAGCAACCGTGGCAAACGCCGCCACTTCGGAGGCTGGCAAGGTGTCGTTTGCTCGGAACTCTCCGGCAGATGCCAGCTGCCTCGCGCCATTGGGATCCCGCGCAAAACGCTTGCGCTCCTGGTCTAATAATCGCCGAAGCGTCTCCACATTTTCGGTCGATGGCTCCATTCCCGTTAAGCTTCGGAATCCAAACCGAATGCGGGATTCATCCTGCTTGCCACCTTCAGACAGCATGCGCTCGGCCAACAGCCGAGCGGCCTCTATAAATTGAGGATCGTTCATCAAGACCAACGCCTGAAGCGGAGTAGCCGTACTCTGACGCTTAATGATGCACAAATTGCGCTCGGATGTATCGAAGTTCATCATGGCAGGCGGCGGCGTGGTTCGCTTCCAGATCGTATACATACTTCTGCGGTACAGACTTTCTCCGTGGTCCTGCACGTATTTCGTACCGTTACGCGTAGCCTGCTCCTCCCACAGTCCGGCCGGTTGATACGGTTTCACGGGGGGGCCACCGATGGACGAAACCAGCAAACCACTTGTCGCTAAGGCGTTGTCTCGCATCATCTCGGCGGTGAGCCTCCGACTGGGTCCTCGCGCCAACAGCTTGTTGTCCGGGTCCCTTTCGCGTACTTCAGGACTCGTGAACGAGCTTTGTCTATACGTGGCCGAGAGAACGAGCCGTCGAAGCATCTTTTTGGTGTCCCAGCCCGACGCGCGGTACTCCACAGCTAAATAATCGAGCAATTCGGGATGAGTCGGCACGGCGCCTTGCGATCCAAAATTGTCCGATGTCCGCACAATCCCTGTTCCAAAAACCTGTTGCCACAAACGGTTTACAGCCACTCTTGCCGTCAATGGATTGGCCTCATCAAAGAGCCACTGAGCTAATCCCAGCCGGTTGCGTGGAAGACTTTCCGAAAACGGGAGAATGGCTTTAGGTGTGCCAGGCTCCACTTTATCGAGCGGCTGATCGTACTGGCCGCGGTAAAGCACGTGCGTTTCCCGTGGCTCGGGTAAGTCCTTCATAACCATGACTTCCGGTGCGTGCGTCAGGATCATGTTTTCTTGGTCGCGCAGTTTCTTGATCGCTCGAAAATTGGAACGGTAATTTTCAGACTGGGTGGTCACGAAAAACGAGCGTAAATCGTTGGAAGGCCCTGGTTTGCCGGCCAAGACGTGTACTTCCGGAAGGGTCAAGGATCGATTGAAGACCTTGAATTCGTCAATGCTCACTCCGACCAGCATCTTTTGGTTGTTGTCCGAAAAACCGAGCCTTAAATCCCCGGAGCCAGCCCAATTGGTGGAATCCCCCGTAATCGGGTCAATGGTTACGGTCATACTCTTTTTGAGGTTGTCCGTGAGCACTTTCCTGGGCATCCGTGCCCCGTCCATATACAATTCTAGCCCAGCGGCTCGGCTCGAGCCATCGTATGCCATCACGATGTGATGCCAACTTCCTGTTGATACAGAATCCGTGCTTTGAATAGCAATTTCGTTGTCCGGTCCCACGTGCACGAGCCTCGCCGTGAACGTATGGTCGGGATTTAGAAACGCATGATATCCCCGGTCCCCATCGAACAAGCCACTCGTTTTAGCGATCAAAGGACCAAACGCCTTCGGGTCCTCAATTTTAAACCAAAGGCTTAAGCTGAACCCGTCTGTACGATCAAAATGGTGCCGTTGTCCGCCCATGTCCAGCCAGCCATCGCCGACCAATGTCATGGCTTTACTCGCTTTTCCGTCAGGCCCCGTTACGCCGGGCGCCCCGTCAACGATGGTTGGAAGGTTGTCCTTATCACCCCAAAAGTATCCGGCGCTATCGGGTTGGACCCGATCTTCGAGCGTCAGAAGGTCTTTTTTCTCAACAAATGCCTCAATAGGATAGTAGGCGACCATGCCCTGGGGCTCCAGAACGGCTGGAGCCGCATGGGCCGTCATCCACGCCTGATATTCCTTGTCGTACAACGAGTTATTGGGGTCAAGCCCCGATTCAAGTTGGGCAATTTTACCCTTTATCGAGGCCAGTTTTTGATCGTCCACCTCACTGGTCAAAATGATGGTCGGGCTGGCCTCTCCGGCGTAAGGGATATTGCCTATTTCGTTGACGTTGTTGAAAAAACTGAATAACTGATAATATTCGGCTTGCGATACCGGATCGTATCGATGGTCGTGGCACCTCGCGCATTCGGTGGTTATCCCCAAAAAGGCCTTCCCAAACGTATTTACACGGTCCGCGACGTACTCGACCCGATACTCTTCAAGGACAATACCTCCCTCTTGGCTCTGTAGATGGTTGCGATTGAACCCCGTGGCCAGAATTTGATCGCGTGTAGGATTTTCCAGTAGGTCTCCTGCTAGCTGATCCGTCACGAACTCATTGTAGGGCATATTGGCGTTGAAGGATCGAATGACCCAATCTCGCCACGGCCACATATTGCGCCAGCCATCGTCCTGGTACCCATGACTGTCCGCGTAGCGCGCCAGATCAAGCCAGTCCACGGCCATTCGCTCTCCATATTGAGGGGATCCCAACAGCCTGTCCACCACCCGTTCGTAAGCTCCTTCAGCCTTATCTGCGAGAAAAGCATCAATCGCTGCAAGCGTGGGGGGTAGGCCGGTTAAATCGAACGATACTCTTCGAATCCAGGTCTCTTTCGTTGCCTGTTCGGCGGGTTGAAGGCTGTTTCGCTTTAAATCAGCTAAGATGAAGCGGTCCATGCCATCCCGGGGCCACGATTCATTCGAAACGGCGGGCAAAGAAGCAACGGCGGGAGGGGTAAATGACCAATGCGACTCGTACTCGCCACCTTGTTCAATCCAGCGTACCAGAATGGCTTTTTCTTCTACGGTCAACGACAAATTGGACTCAGGCGGCGGCATTCTGTATTCGGGATCGTCGGACAAAATGCGGTGATACAGTTCACTTGAGCCCAGATTTCCGCCGTTTACCGCGTGGCTTCTGCGGCTCTCCGTCAACTTTGCCCGAATGCCCTCAGGGGTATCGAAACGCAGGTTGGTTACTCTTCCTTCGGCGTCCGGGCCGTGGCAGGAATAACACCGGTCCGAGAGAATCGGCTTGACGTGGAGACTAAAACTAATTTTGTCTGGAATGCGCGTTTCCGCATCGAGGATTTCGGCCGGTTTATCGACCGAACAACCGCCCCAAACCAAGGCCGCAAAAGCAATATGACTCCAACGATTAGCCATTTAGAAACGGGATCCTCGAATCCATGTATCGGACCGCGCCCATGACCGGTCAAAATCGGCTTGTATGGCCGCATCGGTCTTTTTTTGCCCTTTTAGTGCCTCTAGCAAGCCAAATAACGACCACCCGTTGTGGGGATGATCGAGTAATTCTTCGCGATACGTCGCCTCCGCATCCACGTAGGCACCCTGTTCCAATTGAAAAGCCCCCAGCCAATGCCTGGCCGCAAAAGGAAGCGGCTCGGGCTCGTCGTAGGCCATTTGGTCTTCCAATTCAGCCGCTAGTTTGAACGCTTTTAACGCCTCAGCGGAATTGCCGTTGGAGCGATGAATTTCGCCCATCAAAATATTTCCAACCGTGCCTAAAAGATGCTTGGCCGAATGCCCCCTAAAGGACGCCTTGGAAGAATCGGAAGCCGTTAGAACCCGCCCGGCATACACTTTTGCGAAATCCGCATCCCCTTTTTTGAGCGCAGCGTAGCCTTTGGCGAAATCCCACATACCACCATAAATGTCGTTGTCCGAACGCCCGGAGAGTCCATCTATCTCAGCAAATCGCCCAAATCGCACGAGCGTCAGCGCCGAATACAGGTTAAATCCCGTCAGCGTCTCGTAATCTCTTCCAGCCTGCACGGCAATGGCGCCCTGGCCATCCATAGAGGCTGCAAAAAGCAGCATATGAAGGTTATGATTGGGGTAAATGGCAAATCCTTCGTTAATGGCCGCTTTTTGATCCGAATGCCACGCCTGAATATTGGCCCGAACGCCATCGCCCCATCGTCCAATTTCATTCCACGTGTGGGATGGCATATGGTTGATGTGGCTCGCTCCGGGAATCGCATTTCCTAAAAACTCCGCGCAGTCCGCTGCTCGCCCAGGATCCTGCGTCGATTCTGTAGCATGGATATATAAATGGCAGCTTCCTGGGTGCTGAATGTCTTGTTTTAAAACCCTTAGGAGGACCTCGTGCAGTTTCATAACGTCCGGGTCGTTAATGTCTCGATTCCCGCGACGTGGTTCTAAAAGAAAAAGGGCTTCCGCATACATGGTAACCGCGTCTAGATCGTGTGGGAAACGGTCCGCGACCGCTTCCATAGCTTTGGCGTAGGCTGAATCCTGAACCGCTCGCGTGTCGGGGTCAAAATTGGCCACGTACCGCACCGACATCGCTTCAATGAGCGCCTTTTCCACTTCATTGGCAGAACTCAATTTTTTCAGGGCCTTTTGAATGGCCGCATACGCTCTGGGGGCGGCCTCTGCCGTCATCGGGCCATTGAGATACGAACCCCATGCCCACGCTTCGCCCCAGTGGCAGATAGCGCACGTCGAATCCGCCTTTTGTGCTTCCCGAAATGATCTAGCCGCATCCACCGTCGTGAAGGCATACATCATCTGGATGCCTTGATTGAAGTAAATCTGCGCCCTTTCACTGTCTGTTGAGATGGTCCGAGTGAATGGACCTAACGCCTTTGAAAAGAGCGGAAAGGGCTCGTCAAAACCCGCTGGATAGGTCACGTCCTGTGCTGTAACACTAGGGGCAAAACAGACACACAAACAAATCAGCAGAAAAAAACGCACGGGGGTACTGGTCGGGTGATAAAAACGGCAGTCGACAGTATACTAAATGAGAAGGCGTACCTGCCATCACAAAGCACGCAAATGAACAAATTTAGAAAGGTGGTAACCAAAGTGAAAGGCGTGGCCTTTACGATGGGTAAATTTGCCGTCAGACAGCCACTGCCTCACCAACGGATTGACCAGATCGACCCGTTCTTATTGTTGCATCACGCGGGGCCCACGTCCTATGAGCCGGGTAGTGTATCGGCGCATGAAGGGGTTCCTCCGCATCCTCATAGGGGTTTTGAACCCGTGACGTTTGTCTACAAAGGAGGCGTTCATCACCGCGATTCGAGGGGTAACGATTCCATAATTGGAGAGGGCGGTGTCCAGTGGATGACGGCAGGGATGGGAATTGTCCACAGCGAAAGACCTCCTGCCGAGCTTATGGAAACGGGAGGTGAACAGGAAATCATTCAATTGTGGGTCAACCTTCCAGCCAAGAGCAAGATGGTGCAACCGCGCTATCAAGGATTTACCAAAGAAGAGATACCCGTCATAGAGTCCGGAAATGGTGCTACGATCCAAGTCGTTGCAGGACAACTAGATGGAGTAACGGGCCCGGTTCAGACGCACACGCCCGTTACGGCGCTGAACGCTCAATTTGCCAAAGGCGCTTCGGCCATCATCCATCTTTCGGACGATCACGCAGCACTCGCGTACGTGTTAAGCGGGGAAGTCATCATGGGCGATGAAATCGCTGTGGTCGCGCATGAAATGGTTGAATTTGACGGGAACGGCCCGGTCAAAATTGAAGCTTTGAACGAAGCCCGCGTGCTCATCGTGTCCGGTCTGCCCATTGGCGAGCCGGTTGTAAAGTCTGGTCCTTTCGTAATGAACACCCACACCCAAGTTATGGAAGCCATGCGGGATGCGCAGATGGGCAAAATGGGGGTCCTGATCGAGGAATTCTAGGCCCCGCCACTTTCGCAGAGGAAGGGCCTAGCTCCCCAAATCCAAAGGCCGACTATTTAGTAAAACATCAGAAGGAACCGTAATACACGGCGCCCATGGTGTCCAAAGCACCTTTTAATTCGGCGGTGGGTTCTCCATAGACATCCAAACCAGTTGGCGTGACGCATCCCATAAACCGTCCAGCGAACTTGGCTCCGAAATTTCCGAGATGAACAAGCGCCGCTCCGGAATCCGCGTAGCGTTCGTAAATGTGAAAAGACGCGCCGTCGGGGCTTACGAACGGCTCAAAGGCTTCACAGCCCGTTTCGCCGCGCGTAGATGCGACCATTTCAGACATCAGGGCTTTGAAATCGTTCGCTTTTCCCTCATTCAAAGATAGTTTAATAACCCAAGAGATTGTTTTTGACATAACTAGAACAGGTTTTATTGATGTTGAAAGGGAAATAATAGACATGATTTTTTAAATGTCCCCCGAAATCTAAAAAATGTAGCACCCCAGGTCGTGGCGCCAGCCCGTCATTCAATCGGTAGATCGAAGTAGGTATCCGGATAAGGTTCGTTTTTAAGCGTGTAGTGCCACCATTCATTCTCGTAGTTGGTGAATCCTGCTCGTTCCATAATCGACTTGAGAATCATTCGATTGGTCATGGGCTGACCGGTAATGGCTGGGTTTTCGGTGTGAGATAGCTCATCGAAAAAGTCAAAGGGGGTCCCCATTTCGAGAGGGATTCCATCTTTCGTGATCGTCAAATCGGCGGTGCTCCCGCGACTGTGGCCGGATTTTGCCGAAATGTAACCGCGATCGAACAGTTCTTCTTTTGGGACATCCGGGTAAAAAGTGGCCTTATTGAGCGAATCCGCGAGGTCAGCGCCCCACTCAACAAAGTGATCGACAGCTCTTTGTGGCCGGTATCCGTCATATACAAAAATGGAATACCCCTCTTCTGTAGCCATTTTTTGGGCGGCAGTAAGCGCGGCAGCCGCTTCGTGCGACAACCACACGGCTGCTACGTTGTACCCCCGAATGGGGCGCCCCATAAAGTTATCGCTGCCAAAATATTTGGGTTCTTGGCCAATCGTTGGATCGACCTCTGCCAACGGGACGAGCGGCGTTTTAGACATACACGACGTTAGATTTACTAGAGTGCAGGCTAGGGCAATCATGAACAGGGCCGTCGTAAGCTGTTTTCGGGGAAACAAAGGGGCCATAGCCGTTTGGGATGAAGTGTGGAATTTTAGTTTCATTTGGATCTCAATGCGGCTTCTTTCCGGATGATGTCAACGCACGCGCTTCGCTCGGCTTTAACCAACAAGATTAATATATCGCCCGGTCGGGCCCGTTCAAATGCGATTTTTGTCGCGTCTAGCTCGGTATGGGTCGCAGTCGATTGAATGCCGTGTTTGTGCAGTTCATCCTGGAGGATACGAGGAACGCCGCCGGTCCCCAATTCGCGTTCGTATCCGATACAATCGCTCACGATAATCTCTTCGACACCGAACCGCGCCGCCTCGGCTGCCAATTGTCGGATTTCATTTTCTGTTCGGTCGCCAGCCGTGCTTAGGGTAAGAATCCTCCTTTTTGCGCCTAAAAGGGCCGTCGTAGACAATATGGCCGTCAGTCCATGCACGTTGTGCGCATAGTCTAGAAGCACTTGTATGTCGCCCACTTGAAAATAATTGCTTCGCCCTGGATTGGAATCGGGCGTGCTTTCAAAATGAGTAAGTCCTTTTTGAACCGCCGCTAGCGGAATTCCGAGTTCTAGTGCCACCGCCGCTGCCGAAAGACAATTAGAGACGTTGTAAGCTGCTTTTCCTTCTAGGGTGATCGGAATGTGATCGACTGCTGCCACCTGAATAGGTCCATCGGAGCCCCAATAGGTCACGGCCCCCTCTTTAACGGCACAGGCACGTCCTCCATCACGCACATGCGAAACTACCTTTTCATTCAAATAATCAAGGGAAAACCAACATATTTCCTGTCCAGATAGCGAGGCTGTGCCCTTGACCAATGCCGGATCGTCCGCGTTCAGTACGAGGACTCCGCCATCCCGAACCAAACGGGCGACAATCATCTTGGCCTCGACCAGGTCCTCGACGCTGTGAATGCCGTATTGCCCCATGTGGTCTTCGGCTACGTTGGTTATTAGAGCCACTCGGGCACGCTCTACACCAGCTCCCCGCCTCAGAAGACCGCCGCGGGCCGTTTCAAGAAAAGCGATTTCGACGCGCGGGTCTCTTAATACCGTACGCGCGCCCCCTGGGCCCGAATAATCGCCGGTATCCAACACGTCCTGGCCAACCCGAATCCAATCGGTAGACGTGCTCCCGTTTGTAAAACCGGCGCAATCGGCTATGTAGGACAGCAGCCGAATATTGGTGGATTTGCCATTCGTACCGGTAACCACAGCGAGGGGGACATCACCAAAAAAGGCCCAATCGATATCTGTAGGGGAGGGCAAGGCCCGGATAGGCCACGTTTTCGAGGTTTCCCCCATCCCGACGGAAGCAAAATCATCATCCCAAAAAAAGGATACGCGATGTTCGAGCGCTGCCTGCTGAAGGGCGATCAAAGCGGGATTGGCCTCCGTCGTTAGCCGATTCGCAATTTCATCCCAATCTGGGCTCGAATCTGGGCTCGGCTCGATGCCTTCCAATGGTTGGAACCGAATAATATCTGAGTGAACGAGGCCCAATTCATCCAAAACCTTGGCCACGGCCAGATTCCAAGCCATTTCGCTTACATCTATCAAGCCATAAAGCTGATCGATAGGGCCTCCAGCAACCAGCCAAGCTCCGTGCTTCCGCGATTTGGTGGCGATTCCCATGGCCGGAAGGCCTGCCGCGGCCAACAACAAACGGATTTCGCTCGTCCAATAGGCAACCACCTGACGATGCTCCTCGGAAAACGCCACGTCAAGGAGCGCTCCGGGGGAGTCCCAAACTAAATTGGGTCCCGTCAACCGCCTAGAATCGAGCAACTCCACTAGTCATTTTCCTCTTTCGCGAGCCGTACGCCGCGTCCATCGCGAATCAGATTCATCCCGGTGTCTAAAACGTAGTCTTCCAGGTCGGGCAGAGCCGACACTTCAGGGTTGGACATCGTTCCAGGTTCGTGAGGCGATTC
Source organism: uncultured Bacteroidota bacterium (assembly GCA_937877085.1). Taxonomy (GTDB): domain Bacteria; phylum Bacteroidota; class Rhodothermia; order Rhodothermales; family UBA10348; genus UBA10348. Next base: position 13,897 of record CALEEY010000095.1, on the reverse strand, counting down.
CTCCGAATTAAAATGGATGATTTGCTTCCAACAACGCGTGGTATCGTCTCCAAAGACCATCAATAGGTCTCCAGGCTCGCAAAAGTGCAACGCCTGATCGAGGCATGCGCTTTCGTCCGGCACGACTCGAATATTTGCATCTGGAACACCCTCCGCCAATAAAACGGCTCTTAGGCGCTCAGGTACTTCGTCAAAGCCACGCCCCCGGCGATCGTCGTCGGCCTTGAGCATGAACATATCGAAGTGAGGTGCGGCTAACCGGGCCATGTTGTCAATGTCTTCATCCCGACGATCGCCGGGGGCCGCCAACACCACCACTCGTTTACCAGCCACCGTAAGCTGTTTGGCCGTTTTACACATAGCCTCTATGGCCGCCGGATTATGAGCATAGTCTAAAATGACTTTAAAGGGCAGCTCATCAAACACGTTCATGCGACCAGGAGCTTGGAAAAAGGACGAATCGAAGGTGCGAAGTCCTAGGCGAATGTCCTCTAGCGAAACATCCATGGCATAGGCCATGGCAGCCGCACAAAGGGCATTTTGGACGTTGTGAATGGCCTTGCCCTCCAACGTAGCAGGGATCAGATGCGTCCATAGAAGCGGGATATGTGAACCACCATCAAACAATGTGATCATGTGTCCATTGATGCCCTGCTCCAAAACCGCTGCCAATCCGCCCGCCCGAATGTGTTCGCGCACCAACTCGTGATTGGAGTTGAGCGTGAAATAGCAGAGACGCTTGGCTTGCGTGTAATCGGCCATTTTCAGGCACAATTCGTCGTCCGCATTGAGAACAGCAACGTCTTGCGCTACTTCAACTACGATCCGCTTCAGCTCGGCCAGCTGCTCTAAAGTATCGATCCCTCGCATTCCGAGGTGGTCCGCAGCGATGTTCAAACACGCCGCTACATTGGATTTGCGGTACCCGAGGCCTCGTTTTAATAACCCTCCTCGAGCCGTTTCCAAAACAGCCACATCCACCGATGGATCGCGCAGGACTATTTGAGCCGCAACGGGCCCTGTCATATCGCCCTTTACACTCAGGTGGCCATCAATGTAGACCCCATCGGTCGACGTCATGCCAACCGTGCGGCCCGACCCTTTCAGAATATGGGCCAGCATGCGGCTGGTAGTCGTTTTTCCGTTAGTCCCCGTGATCCCTGCCATCGGAATTCGAATGGGCGTGCCTACGGGAAACAACATATCCATCACAGCCCCAGCCACGTCTCGTGGTTTCCCTTCCGAGGGTGCCACGTGCATACGGAATCCTGGCGCCGCATTTACTTCGACTATCGCCCCGCCAATGTCTTTGTAAGATTGGGATATGTCGTCTGTCAAAAAGTCGACACCACCCACATCCAAACCCACGGCGGAAACAGCTCTAATGGCCATTTTACGGTTGTCTGGGTGCACAATATCGGTTAGGTCGATGGCCGTTCCGCCGGTCGAAAGGTTCGCGGTGGATCTCAAAAACAGAATTTCGCCATCGGCCAACACGGTCTGCCGTGTATACCCAGCGTCCGCCATGTGCTGCTCCGCCGCCTTATCAAACTCCAGTTGGGTCAGCACTTTCTCGTGCCCAATACCCCGGCGCGGGTCGCTATTTACAATATCGACGAGCTGCTCGATCGTGTTTTTTCCATCTCCCTTCACATGGCCCGGTACGCGTTTGGCTACGGCCACTAACTTGTTGTTCACCACCAACATACGGTGATCGAACCCGGTTATAAAACTCTCTACAATCACGGCTCGGGACGTCCCAACGCCAAGCGCGTGCTCAAAAGCATCGCGTACGGCTTCGTCCGTAACCAAGTTGATTGAAACGCCTCGGCCGTGGTTGGCATTGAGGGGTTTCAAAACAACCGGAAATCCTATTCTGGTCGCAGAAGAAACGGCTTGGCGGGCATTGTAGACTAGTTCCTGCTGCGGAACGGGGAGGCCCAAATCGTTCAACAGCTTGTGCGTGTCTTCCTTGTCGCAGGCTATTTCAACTGCAATATGCCGCGTTTCGCTCGTAATCGTGGCTTGAATGCGCTTTTGGAATTTCCCGTGGCCGAATTGGACGAGGCTGTTCTGATTCAAACGAAGCCAAGGGATGTCCCGTTCGTCGGCCGCATTGACCAACGATTGCGTACTTGGGCCAAATTCTTTGCGCTGGGCAAATCGAATAAAGGCGGTTCTTTCTTCTTCAAAATTGAAGTCGACTTCTGCCGGTTCCGAGAGCTGCGCGTTCAATTCGGCTGGAAGCAGTTGCTTCAATAGCTGTATTCCTAACCGGGAAGCTTCCAGGCCAACGTCCTTTTGTTTGTATTGGAATACCATATTGTATTCCCCAGGATTTCCGGTCGAACGGGTACGTCCAAACGAGACTTCAGAGCCGGCTTGAATCTGCAGTTCAATCGAAACGTGCTCCAAAACGTGACCCATCCACGTGCCTTCATCCTCCCGCATTCGGCGTAAAAATCCGCCGGCTACGCCATACGAGCAGCCATGCTCCGAGAGCCCGGGCAACAGTTCAACCAATCGAGAAATGAAATCCTCGCCCAACCGTGCGGTAGGCCAGTCTTCCAGCGCGCCCAAGTCTAATACGTGACGGATAACTGGGAAGTGGGCATACAAATTGGGCCCCACGTACACGTTGGTCGATAAAATTCTCATGCCATTTCTTCGGGTTCAAGTTCGGCTAAAACAAACGGTTTTCGGGTGATGGTATCAAAACGCGCACCGGATGCCAGGATATGTAATCGGACGTTTAACAAGCTGACCACTTCGCCTTTTCGGATTTCTGCGATAGACGAATATTCTAAATCGGACGGATCGACAACCGTGATACCGCCACTCCCGACCACCTCTAAAACGCCCTCTGGATCGATAAAGGCGGCCGTATCTTCGTCAATTCCGAGTCCGCACGCATATGGATTATAGGCCAAAGCAGTAAGCAATCGGCCTAGGCGGTCCCTTTCACGAAAATGCTGGTCGATGACCACTGTATTTATAAATCCTAGCCCGGGAGTTAGCGTAACGCCGGCTTGGGTGGGCGTAGGGCCCGCATCCCCGCCGGCAATCATGTGTTCAGGGATGACCGCAGCTCCGGCCGACGTACCCGCGATATGGACTCCGTGGGCATTGAGGTAGCGAAGTTTATCGGCAAACGGCGTTCCACCCACAATGGTCGACAGTCGTAGTTGGTTGCCCCCGGTAATGAAAATCCCTGTGGCATCGTCCAATCGAGATAAATACGAAGGTCTTTCGCAGTCTTTACGTGTTTTGAGCTGCATGAAGTCGACCTGCGATGCACCCATTTTTTCAAATAGCTCGACGTAAAGCGATCCGGTGTCCGCCAATCTGGAAGCCGTCGGGATCACCACGATATTGGCTTTTTTGCCTCCGCATAATTCAATAAAACGCTTCAGAATGACAGGATGAACCTCCTTTTCCTCAGCTCCGCCAATTGGAATGAGGTATCCGCGCTTGGCGTTTCCGGTCGATCTTGCTGGCCGTTCCGTCATCATACTATTCAAACGTTCCTTTGGTAATTATTTTGTTCTCTCTGAGGTGCCACTTTCCACGGGCCATGACCCAAGAAGGTAAATGGTCTCTCCCAAGAATGATAAGATCGGCATCCGAATGGTTAGAAATATTCCCTTTTCCACTGAGCCTCAGAATACGCGCCACGTTACTTGTAAAGGCTGGTAGCACGTGTTCTAGCGCGCGCCCGCGTTCAACGAGCGCTTTTAAGGTTTGAGGTAGGGCCGACGCTTTCGCATAGTCCAAACTGTCCAATTCACCCTGCGCATTAAAAACGGGTAGGCAACCGCCTCCGTCCGAGCTTATAGTCACATTGTCGGGTGGAAATCCCCCGTCTATATACTGACACCAGGCGTCTTCCGCGCTGGTTTCGTCGCTGTTTTCTTCGACCGGAAATGCCGTGATATCAATCGGGCAGCCCCTCGTGGCCACTGCGCAGGCCTCTACAAATAAGGCTTTCCGACGATTTACATGCGTAGGATAAAACGTCCGCGCGGGGATTTCCGATTCGTCCAATGCCCTGCGAATCAATTCGAGTCCTTTTGGGCCGTCTCCCACATGAAAATGGACCAATCCGGCCTTACCCGTCATCAAACCAGCCACATGCGCCTCGCTAGCTATGCGCAGGATTTCTTCAAAAGTGGGCTGGCTCGATCTGTGGTCGGAAATGGCCACCTCTCCAACAGCTATCAACTCTTCGACGTGTACGAGGTCGCTTCTTACCGATCCGGTCAGGGTAGTTGGTGGTATGTGATAGCCACCCGTATACCCATAAGCAGAAAGTCCCTCTGCTCGGAGCGCTTTAATTCTGGCAATCAACGAGGAAGTTGACCGAACACAATCGTCGGTGCCCAAGAGTCCAACAACCGTGGTTACTCCGGCCGAAGTGAATTCACTCAAAAACGGAGCCGGAACGGAGGTTTCGAATCCCGCTTCTCCGCCACCGCCGGTTATGTGAGCGTGTGCATCGATAAATCCCGGAATGAGCCGTGCACCCTTTAAATCGGTTATTTCGACATCGAGAAAATCATCAAAAACGGGCAACTGGGCCCCGATATAAACAATTTTATCTCCTGCCACCAATACGTGACTCAGCCCAACATGGTGGGGTGCGTAAACGTCCGCATGGGTTAAAAGCTTTAGCATGGTATGGGGGATCGATTAAAAGACGCCGTAAAGTACTCCAAAATCGATCTGGAAACGGCTGAACAATTTAAATTCCATGCGGAATTTGGGCTTTAGATCACTTTACCCCATCAGGCCTACCTTTCAAAACGAAGACGGAATCGCAAATACGGGTTGATCCGAGATCTTCCCAACCCTACTATTGAGAGCTGTCCAAATAACCAGAATAAACCAAAATGTCCCGATTTGTGGTTCTACTCCTTGCCGGTGCGCTTTTTCTATGCGACACCGGTTTTAGTCAAGATGTATCATCCGATTTTAAGGACTTAAAATTTAGGTACGTTGGCCCCTCCCGAGGCGGCCGCGCTACCACGGTGACCGGGCACCGGGCAGAGCCGCGCACTTTCTATATGGGCGCCACAGGCGGCGGTGTGTGGAAAACAACAGATGCGGGCGCCAACTGGAATAACCTTTCGGACGGCTTTTTTGAAACCGGCTCCATTGGCTCCATGGACGTGGCCGATTCCAATCCCAACATCATATACGTAGGAACCGGATCGGACGGTATCCGAAGCAACGTGATCATTGGCCGAGGGTTGTACAAATCTACGGATGCCGGCAAAACCTGGGAAATGAAAGGCCTAAGAGATATGGGGCAACTGGGTTCGGTTGTGGTTCACCCAACGAATCCAGAGGTGGTATATGTCGCGGCTCTCGGAAGCCCATTTGGGGATGGTCCTGAACGTGGAGTCTACAAAACCACGGATGGCGGGAATACCTGGCAGCACGTGCTGTTCGTGTCTTCTAAAACGGGCGCCGTCGATATCGAACTCAGTCCAGACAACTCTAACATTGTTTATGCAGCGCTTTGGCGGGCCGAACGCAAGCCTTGGACCATTATTAGCGGCGACAACGGGAAGGAGGACGGGATTTATGTTTCCCGAGACGGCGGGACCACGTGGTCCAAAAAAACGGTTGGCCTTCCAAACGATTTAATCGGCAAGGTAGATTTTGCCGTTTCGGCTGCAGATCCTAGCCGGGTCTATGCATTGGTCGAGACCGATCCCGAGAGAGAGGGACTCTATCGCTCCAACGATTATGGTGAAACGTGGCACCTGGTGACCAATTTTCGCCCCCTAATGGATAGGCCATTTTACTACACGAACATCGATGCCGACCCAACGAACGCCGACCAGCTCTATGTAAATAGCACCGGGTTTTACGTGTCTTCGGACGCCGGAAAAAGCTGGAAATCCGCATCTACGCCCCACGGCGATAACCACGACATGTGGATTAACCCCGACGATAGCAGAATTTGGATTCAATCCAACGATGGCGGAGCCAACATTACCCTGGATTCAGGCGCTACGTGGTCCACCCAAGACAATCAACCAACAGCTGAGCTGTACCAAGTTAATGTGGACGATCGCTTTCCCTACTGGTTGTACGCGGGTCAACAAGACAATTCTACGATCGCCGTTCCTAGTAATTCGACAGGAAATAAGGTGATCGGGTCTGCAGCCAATTGGGAAGCGACCGGCGGGTGCGAGACCGGGCCGGCCGTGCCCAAGCCTGGCGACGCCGATGTGGTGTATGCCAACTGCAAGGGGATGTTTGACGTGTTTAATCGCCGAACGGGTCAATCCCAGCAGTATTATGTAGGCGCGGCCAACATGTACGGCCGGAATCCGGCCGAGCTTACGTATCGTTTTCAGCGAACAGTCCCCATTGAAGTGTCGCCGCACAATCCCAATGTGGTCTATCACGGCTCCCAATTTGTGCATAAAACGTCCAATAATGGCGAGTTATGGGAGACCATCAGCCCCGATTTGACGGCATTTCGAAAAGAGCGTCAAGTCGAGTCGGGAAGCCCAATCACCCGAGATATTACGGGCGAAGAGCACTATTCCGTTCTGTACACCATCGAGGAAAGCCCTGTCCAAGAAGGGGTGATTTGGACAGGCGCCAATGACGGGCCCGTGCACGTGACCAGAGACGGCGGGAAAACATGGACCAATGTGACGCCTAAAGGAATGCCTCCAGAGGGACGCATTCAACATATCGACCCGTCCCCGTTTGATGCAGGTACGGCCTATGTGGCCGGATATCGGTACCTCCTGAATGATTTCGAGCCCTACGTTTTCAAAACCACCGATTTTGGGGCAACCTGGACTCGATTGACAGATGGCAAAAACGGCATTGCCATCGACACCCCGGTTCGGGTCGTTCGCGAGGATCCAGAGCGCAGAGGATTGCTTTATGCGGGTACTGAATATGGTTTCTATGTGTCTTTCAACGATGGAGGCACGTGGCAGCGTTTCGACTCTGGCTTGCCGGCAACCCCGATAACCGATATCAAAGTGGTCCAAGGAGACGTCGTCCTCTCGACCATGGGCCGCGGTTTTTGGATTATGGACGATGTGTCGCCGCTCAGACAGTTCGCGGACGCCAACTCGAATCAGTTTTTCGACCCTCGAGACACGTTTAGAACGTCTCGATTCGCCCGTCGAAGCAGTTCCGCTGACCCGGACTATGCGCCTTCTGGGGTGAAATTGAACTATTTCCTAGCAGCTAGCTCCGCTTCCGATGTGTTGATCTCGATTCTGCACGAAGGAAAAGTGGTACGCCAATTTAAAAATGAGCCGACTCGGGAGGGGAGCCAACCAGGGCAAGGCATGAGAGGTCCGCAAGGAAGATCGGCCGCTGCTGCTGGCCTAAGCGCGGAAAAAGGGCTGCACCGATTTGTGTGGGACATGCGCGTAGATGGTCCGAAAAATGCAAAAGGAGAGGTAACTCGCGGCCCAGTGGCCCTTCCTGGAACGTACACCGCTAAGATTTCGGTAGGAGAATGGTCCGGCGAGCAGACGGTTGAATTGGTCATCGATCCGTTGATGGCGGCCGAAGGGCTGACTTTTGACGACTTGGAAGCGCAATTCACGTTTGCCGTCGAATGGGCCCAGTTATCCCTGGAAGCAAATTCCTTAGCGGAAAAGGTCAAAGGGCTGATTAAAAATGCTCCCAAAGACGCTAAAATCGTCGAGGATGGAATGAAGGACAGCAGAAAGCGGATGCCAGATGTCTCTTCAGACCCCATCGCAGAGCTCAATTACGTGCTTTCTCAATTAGAAACGGACAATTCCGATAGCTATCCGCCGCCCATGCTTATTAGCCAAATAGGATATTTGGGTGGCATGGCCACTGGGTCGGATCAGCGTCCGGGAAACGACGCCTACGTCCGGTTGGCTGAGCTTAAAAGGCAGTATTTAGAACTGAATGACCGCTCAGCTATTGCCGAAGAGGCGCTTGTTAAGGCGACGCCAAAAAACAAGCAGTAGACCGTACAACCATATCGATCCCCGTCAAAAAACCGGGCTATGCCGGCCCCGATTCGACCATTGGACGGCATTCTTTGCTGTGTAATCTCGATCAGATCTTGTAATTTCGGCCCCAACCATTTTTTTCGTCCCCTGAATACTCCAACCACATGAGATGTGCCCCCTCTTTTAGCCTTGTTGCTGTCATAGCTGTTTGTGCGGTTTGTTGCGTTGCTGTGCCAGAAGCCGGGGCCCAAAACATGCCAAGTGGCGCCTCTCGCGGCCAGGAAGCAGGGGCCTCGAGACCTGCAATTCGAGCAGAAAAGCTGTCTGCGCACCCTGTGGTCGATGGTTTGGTCGGAACGGAGGAGGTGTGGCAATCCTTTGCCCCAGTTACAGGGTTTACGCAAATTGCTCCATCCGACGGCGCGCCGGCCAGTCAAAAAACGGAAGTCCGTGTAGGATATTTTGACAATGTGCTCTACGTAGGAGTGGAATTATTGGATACGAATCCGGAACTGCTGGTCATTGCCGATCGCCGCCGCGACGCATCCCTCGACGAGTCCGATAGTTTTAGGTTTATTCTAGATACATTTTCCGACGCACAAAACGGATTTGTTTTTGGGACGAACGCAGCCGGGGCCGAATACGACGCCCAGTTTACCGGATCTTCGGAAGGCGGCGGATTTGGAAACAGGTTAACAGGCGGATCTGGGGGTGGGCTCAATACAAACTGGGACGGTTCCTGGATGGTAAAAGCCGCGGTGACCACCACTGGGTGGAGTGCCGAGTTTGCGATACCTTTCTCCACGCTTAGGTATCCTAATCAGGCCGTTCAGGAGTGGGGCATCAATTTTCAACGGTCCATCCGACGTACCAACGAGACGGCTTTCTGGTCGCCGTTAGAAAGGCAGTTCAATTTGACCAGAGTTACGCATGCTGGACGATTGACCGACCTACAGGTGCCGGCGCCGAGAAATCTGAAAATTCTTCCTTACGTGCTTTCGGGGGCCACCCACAATTATAGCGCAGCCAATGCCAAAACGAACTATCTCAAAGACTTTGGGGTGGATGTAAAGTACAGCTTGACCGCAGGATTGACGCTGGATGCCACGTACAATACCGATTTTGCTCAGGTAGAAGTGGATGAACAGCAAATCAACCTAGACCGGTTTTCGTTGTTCTTTCCAGAAAAAAGACCCTTCTTTTTAGAAAATGCCGGATTGTTTTCGGTAGGCGAAACAGGAGAAGCTGAAATGTTTTTCAGCCGACGCATTGGCATCGACGAAAATGGGGGTACTGTTCCGATTGTAGCTGGCGCTCGACTAACTGGCAGTATTGGAAACTACAAAGTTGGACTCTTGGAGATGCAGACCGAGCAAGTCGGTTCGACCATATCGGCCAACAACTTTGGCGTTGTGCGGGTCATGAGAGAGTTCGCCAACAGGACGTCCGCTGGAATGGTGTTCACCAACCGAACGGGGACCGGCAAGCTGGCTGGCAACAAAGACTACAATCGGGTCTTTGCACTTGACGGTAGGCTGGGTATTGGAGATTATGGTACCGTTACCAGTTTCGTAGCCGTGTCCGACACGCCTGGTCGAAATGGAAATGCAAACGCCGGTCAACTTACAGCGACGTACGCAGAAGAGCGATTCACCCTGAGCGCTACCTATGCCGAAGTTGGGGAAGACTTTAATCCAGAAGTTGGATTTTTACGGCGATCCGATTACAGGAAAGTCTTTGGCTCCGTATTAGTCCCTATCCGCGTTAAAGAGGCGCTTTCACTGCATGAGCTTCGTCCTCATATCAACTATCGGACCTATTGGCGTCGAGATGGCTTTTTGGAAACCGGATTAATCCACTTTGACAACCACTGGGAGTTTAAATCGGGATACGAGATTCATACAGGGTATAACTTTACGAATGAAGGCGTCAGTACTCCTTTTGAAATTTCAAATGGGGTGTTCGTGCCACCGGGAAGCTATCCTGAACAAGAATTCGCGTGGGTGGCCATGATGCCCAAAAAGAATAAAGTTCGCTTGGAGCTCAAGTTAAATCACGGCGGGTTCTTCGGGGGTAATCGAGTGGCCATGGTTCCGTCGATAAATGCTCGCGCCAGCGATAAACTTTCAGCCGAACTGACCCTGGGACACACGAGGGTAACATTACCTGGCGGCGACTTTATAACCAATTTGGTTCGAGCTCGCCTGTCTTATTCGTTCACGCCTCGTCTTTATGCTCAGGCCCTTGGCCAATACAACGACCAAACCGAGGAATGGTCAATGAATATGCGTATTGGATGGCTGCAAGCCGCAAACACGGGGCTGTTTATTGTGTACAATTCGATCAATCGGTGGGAGTCCATAACAACTGACACCTCTGAATTCCCGGGCGAACCGATTCAAAAAGGTTTGATCCTTAAATACACCTACTTATTCGACGTTTACAAATAGTCGGTTGGGCCTACAACATGAGCGGTGGATAACCCAATTTCACATCGCAACTTGGTTCAGATTTGCTCGCCGACTTACCCTTTCTATCACTTCAGACTCCAATGCTCAAAACACTCTCCATCGTATTGTTCGCAACCTTTGTCATAGGTTGCCAACAGGGTCCTACTTCTACATTGACGAATAACCTGACCTTTGAATTCAACAGTGAGTCGCTTCCAGACGGTCGGTTGGAATCCGATATGGTGTTCGTAGTCGATTCTGTGTTCCGATCGGTCGGCACATCGACGGCAGAAGTGAAGAGATTCACGGAAAAAAGGACGAAAATGATCGAATTGATTATGATTCAAGCAATGGGAATGGGGACCATGTACGATACGCTGTGGGTGGAGGAAGCGACGTTTCGGCCTATTCGCTATCGCAACGTGATGGCAGGTAGCCAGTCCATCAAACTAGATTACGGGATCGATGGGCATATTACGGGTTCGTTTCATCGAGACAGTCTTACGACGCAGATTGATACGACCGTAACAGAAATTCTGTACGATGCAGGTGGCTTTCAAGGAATCATACCGGCGCTTCCCCTCGCCGATGGATTTGAAGCAGATATTCCGGTGTACAACTACCTAACGGGTAAGGGAGTGGCGTCTGTAAAAGTATTGGATTCGGGAATTGTTGAACTAAACGGCCAATCCCACAACGTTTGGGTCGTGGGGTACAGCCCAGGAGGTGGTCTGGTGGCTATCTTGTCGATAGACAAGGACTCCGGACAACTGCTTCGGTCCGAAACGGAGATGGGTCCTGGTAGACATTTCGTCTATCAGGCCAAATAAGTACCGGTCGGCCGAAAGTATTCTCTTCGAAAAGGAGCAAAATGAAAAAGAATGGCACGGCCGTCCTCGCTAGTTGAAGTCCGGTCCATATCGGTGGCGCACGTACTTGCTACGACTTTTCTTGGCTTGACGGGGCTCATTTATTCAGGGCCTTGACTCCAAACAGGTGCAGATTATGTGACAATTCATTATCGTGGACCTTCTAGAACCCTCCAACTAAATTTTATCCGATCATGTCCAAGTCAGAACAAAATTTTAAGAACCACGCTAAGTTTGTCCCTTTATTTCACTTCGGTGTCCTAATGGTCGGATTTTTGACCGTTATCGGATCCTTCGTCCATCTGTACGTTTCGTGGTGGGGCACCGGAGATCGGTATGGAGCTTCGCTAATAGCCGTCATTTCGATTGTACTCGTTTTGGCCGGCGTTTTTGGACGAGTTTTCGCTCTAAAAGCGCAGGACCGGGCCATCCGAGTCGAGGAGAACTTGCGTAATTATGTTCGTCACGGCGTTCTCTTGGATCCGAAATTGACTACCCGCCAGATTATTGGCCTTCGGTTTGCTCCGGATGATGAATATGACGCTTTAGCTAAAAAAGCGGTCGCCAACAACATGACAGAGAAGGAAATCAAGATGGCGATTAAGAATTGGAAAGCGGACGAATACCGCGCCTAAATTAGGTTTTTGGCGCAAGGGCGTCTGTAGGTAAGTTACTGGCCCGGCCACGAGTGGCCGGGCCAGATACTTCATCTCAACCAGCTAAATTAACCTCAGGAATCGTGCTTCAAAGGGTGTTGATATTCGGTTTTGCTCTGACCGTTGCGTCGTGTGGCCCTCTAGATCCACTCGGGGGTAAGGATGTCGCCCGGGACTTATCTGCGGGGACGCAAATTGGCAATTCGTCCTCACTGATTAAAAGCGACACCTGGGATTTGGCTTATGTTTCGCGTTTGCAGGTCCCAATAGGCGATATCGACCCCATTTATTTGGACGGCAGGGTGCCAGAGGCAGTCAACTTTGAGACGGCGGGTACAACCATTACTCGCCACCGTGTTTTGGACTGGGGACGCCTCGAATTAAAGGATAACGGCTTTTTTCGATTCATTCTCCAATACAGCCGCTACGCTGTTCGATCCGGGCTGGATCTAGGCCCGACAGCACTCTGCAGTGCTGACATCCGAGGCGTCTACGGGTTGCGAGACGGAACCATCATATTATATCCCGAACGATTTCCGACCGAGCGAGTGGTCCTTCAATTAGATGCACTGGGTTCACTGCGAAGTATCGAAATGCCCACCCACTGCACCGGGAACGAAAGCGGGGCGCCATTTGAATCCAATATTTTACTTTCGAACATTGTCATGAACGCTGTTCGATGATCCGCAAATGACTCTTTTTAGATCGGTCCGACCCGACCCGAGCGAATACAACTCCTTCTATGCTGGCTATGTCAACGCTGTCCCGGATGGCGACATTACCCAAACCTTGGTCGCACAGAAAGAAGCCGTGTTGATCTGGATGGATGCTGCGACCACGCAGCAGGCGGATTTTCGGTATGCTCCCGGTAAGTGGTCCGCTAAAGAAGTGGCTGGTCACATAATCGACACCGAATGGATTTTCACCTATCGAGCCCTGCGATTTGCACGCGGCGATCAGTCCCCGCTACCCGGAATAGATCAGGATGTGTTTATGGCTGGCGCTAATTTTTCTGACCGCTCTTTGGCAGATATGCGAGCAGAATTTTCGGGTTTGCGCACGGCCTCCTCTCAATTAATCGGCAGTTTTTCAGAAGAAATATTTAACCGCACAGGTGTAGCCAGCGGATTTTCCTTCTCCGTTCGAGCCATGTGCTGGATTATTGCCGGGCATTGCCAACATCATCTACATATTTTAAACGAACGGTACAACCTTCGATGAGCAAAATATCGCTTTTAGGGCTCGCAGTGGCCCTTTTTATGGTTTCTGCATGTGGAACCCAGGGACCTCCCGAGGGAGCAGATCAGGAGGCCTGGATTCAGCTATTTGATGGGACAAGCCTCAACGGGTGGACTCCTAAGATTCGAGGGTATGCGTTCGGAGACAATTTTGCGGATACGTTTCGGATTAAAGACGGCGCAATCGCTGTTTCGTACGATGGCTATGACACCTTCAACGAACGATTTGGACATCTTTTCTACGCCTCGCCGTTTTCCTTTTACAAGATGGCTGTCGAGTACCGGTTTACGGGCGAGCAGGCTCCCGGGGGACCGGGATGGGCGTATCGGAATTCGGGGATCATGATTCATTCGCCACCCGGCGAGACCATGCTAATCGATCAAGACTTTCCCATTTCCATTGAAGTCCAGATGCTCGGCGGGAATGGAGTGGATGAACGAACGACTTCCAATTTGTGTACACCCGGAACGAATGTCGAAATGAGCGGCGAGTTGATTACGAATCACTGCGTCAACTCGACATCCAAAACGTATCACGGGGATGAATGGGTTCGAGCCGAGATCGTGGTTCTGGGCGATTCGTTGATTTCCCATTTATTGGAGGGCGAAGTGGTTCTTGCGTACAACAAACCCCAAATGGGTGGCGGTAGCGTAAATTCCTTCGACCCAGACATGAAAATCGATGGACAATTGCTCACTGGTGGATATATA
>CALEEY010000094.1 GCA_937877085.1 uncultured Bacteroidota bacterium | reverse complement strand
CATATCCGCCGGTGAAAACGCCGGTTTTTGTTTTGGACTCCGACATCCGATCGATGTCCGTCTTTCCAGCAGCAACTTTTCGGTAATCTTCTACCGCAGATTTATACTCCGCACGGGTAATGGCATCAACCATTTCGTGTTCAGGCGCCAGTACCATGTAGGTGGCCCCAAAAAGCGTATCCGGGCGCGTGGTAAATACCCGAAGTTTGTCTTCCTGACTCTCAACCACGAAGTCTACGTGGGCTCCTTCCGATCGACCCACCCAATTGCGCTGCATCATCTTGACAGGCTCTGGCCAGTTTACCCCATCGAGATCGGCTTCCAAACGGTCTGCATAGGCCGTTATGCGGAGCATCCACTGCTTGAGCGGTCGTTTATAGACCGGATAGTTTCCGCGCTCGCTTCTACCGTCGTTGGTGACTTCCTCATTCGCTAGGACCGTTCCGAGCATGGGGCACCAATTAACCGGAACCTCAGCCAAAAAGGCCAATCGGTATCCTGCCAATACATCCTCCCGACCGCCCTCGCTGAGCGATGACCATCCGTCGTGGGTAGCTTCCAACTTGGCTATCAATTCTTCAATCGGACGCGCTTTGTCCAGATCGGTGTCATACCACGAATTAAATAGCTTTAAAAATATCCACTGGGTCCATTTGTAATAGTCTACATCGGTGGTGGACAGTTTTCGGTCCCAATCATAGCTCAATCCGATCGATTTGAGCTGCCGAAGCATATTGTCAATATTACTTTCCGTCGTCACCCGAGGGTGGACTCCATGTTCGACCGCAAATTGTTCTGCGGGTAGTCCAAATGCATCGAAACCCATGGGGTGCAACACATTATAGCCCATCATCCGTTTGTATCTGGATACGATATCGGTCGCGATATAGCCCAGAGGGTGCCCCACATGTAGACCTATCCCGCTCGGATATGGAAACATGTCCAACACGTAATACTTGGGTTTGGTCGTATCTACGTTATCCGGGGTGCGAAACGTCTTGTTGGACTCCCAGAATGATTGCCATTTTTGCTCAATGTTCTGGAAAGGATAGTCTGCCATGGGTTCAGGGCTCGATAACCTGGTGGGAAGTCGTGTCCAGGTCAAGGGTGTTAATCAACGATTGGCCAAAGTTTAGGCCGTATTTATTCAGGAAATATAGGGGAGAAAGGGCACGTTCCTGAGGAATTTCAAATGGAAAAAGATTTGAAGACGCTCTATAAATCTGACCTTTAACCACATCCTGGCCCGCACGCTCCGCTTTGAGCACCCGATCTTTAAGCCGATTCCATTCTTTTAGCAAGTCCGAACGGGTGGCATCCGTTGACTTCGCCAGCGATTTATCGACCTGTTCAACAATGGGCTTGATCTCGTTTATGGCCTGATGCAAGAAAGAGCCCGACTTTTTGAACGCCGCCTCCACATCCACTTCCATATTATCGATAACCACCTGACCAAAAAGTCGATCGAACGGTGTTTCAAATGATGGAATAGGTAAGCTGTATCGTTCCAATATTTTGTCGATGCGCTTTTCTAGCAGGGTGGCGCTCGCTCTTGGATAGATGATGGGCATTTGTAGCCCCGCCCACTGATACAGCGATTTGAACTGAGCGAAGTACGCGACCTCGCCTGGTCCTGCTACATATACGGCCGTCGGCAGTAAAGTATCTTGCATCAAGGGCCTAAGAACCACATTTGGGCTGAACAAACCGGGTTGTTCGGCCAATAAGTTGGTCAGCGCTTCGCGGGTCAATGAACGTCCATCTCTCGTGGCAAAACCATCCGCGGAGGCATCCAACGCTACGCGGCCACCATCGGAATGAAGAAAAATATTGGTCGGCTTTGTCTGGACCTGAACGTGATAGGAGGCAGCCAACAGTGCGCTAGATTCCTCCAAACATCGAGAAGAAGTCTTGTAATCGTCTATTTCGCGTTGGAAAAGATCGCCGCATAGCGCTTTGAGCGCTGGGTCATCGGGTGAAACAAAAAGGACTCGCCCGTCTCCGAGAAAGGCGTTCATAACGGTCACAAAGGCCTGAAGCATCGTTCTTCCCGGAGCGTAGGCCGTCCGCACCAAGTGCATAATATCGCTTCGGAAGTCGGTTGGCTGGAGCGTCTCCTCCAGCGCATCCAAAGCAAGCGCCATCTCTGGTTGAATGACCAAACGCCCAATCGCCGTTTTTACATTCGAGGCTGAGGGCTCATATCGAACACTCGATACGTCGTCGCCCGCTAAGAAATGGGCCGCTGCGATTTCATCAAAGTCATGATCTTCCCCTTCGAGCCAAAAAACGGGGACTGCGACAATGCCAAACGCTCGTTCGTATTTGTCTGCCAGCTGGATAGCCGTAATAATCTTATAAAGCGTATACAACGGCCCTCCGAATAGGCCCAACTGTTGACCTGTCACGATGGCCACGCTTTTCGGATCCTGTAGCTTGTCCAGCAAACGCTTGGAGCTATCTCCGATTCCAAACGCTACGGATTGCGCGGCGATGGCCTCTACCAGAACACTTCTGGTCGGGTGGTTAGATGCCACCTTCTCCGCAACCGCCTTTAAATCGGCGTCGCTTCGGAAGTCCCCTGCAAAAAAAGGGGCTAATTTCTCAAATTGTTCGGTGTAATCTTTAAATAAGGCCGAAAACGTAGAAAACGTAGAAAACGGGATGCGCTTCAAATGGGTAACCGGTCAGTTTTTTTCGCCTTTGAGCTTTGAGATATCATCTCTTAGCTTGGCTGCAAGTTCGTAGTCCTCTTCCGTAATGGCGCGCTGAAGATCGAGTTCGAGTTGCTCTAATTGACTTCTAGGTGTCGCTTGGGTGCTAGGCGTTTCAACTTCTTGCGTTTCATTTTCGACGGCGGTCAAATCTTCGCTGTCGTCGGTCGGAATGCCCGCCTCGTCAATGACGTGCTGCGCGACATAGATTGGAGCTCCCATTCTCACCGCAAGGGCTACAGCGTCGCTCGGACGACAATCCAGCTGCGATTCCGCTCCACCGACAGAAAACCGAATTTTGGCAAAGAAAGTACCTTCCTTCAACTCGTCAATCAGGATATCGGAGACTTCTGCCGCCACTTGGTTAAAGAGATCCCGAATTAAATCGTGCGTCATGGGACGCGGCGGCTGAATTTTTTCGAGCTCCAACGCAATGGCCTGCGCTTCAAAAGCGCCAATGATGATCGGAAGGCGACGGTTTCCGTTCACTTCTCCAAGGACTAAAGCATAGGCTCCGCCACTGGAAGGGCTCGTGGACAGCCCAATAATATCTACTTGGATAAAATCCATGAATACGAATAATCTACAAACACATTAAAAAACGCAAGAAATGCTCCGGGTCACTAAAAATCTATCGCGGCAAACATGCGCAACTCCAGACATAGGCGATCCCAACAGATGTCCCACTACACGAGAAGTACCTTGTCCAACGCTTCCAAAAAAGCCTTGTTCTCAACCGATGTGCCGCTCGTCACCCTAAGATAACCTTTCAGTTCAGGGTATCCGCCCATATTTCGAACCAAGATGCCATTGTCTGCCAAATCGTTTAGGAGTGCCGA
Source organism: uncultured Bacteroidota bacterium (assembly GCA_937877085.1). Classification (GTDB taxonomy): domain Bacteria; phylum Bacteroidota; class Rhodothermia; order Rhodothermales; family UBA10348; genus UBA10348. The sequence goes on along the minus strand of CALEEY010000094.1, from coordinate 6,476 downwards.
GGGATCTCTATCCGCTTTAAACAAGACAAAATTGGTTTGTGATGGCAACACGACCACCTGTGGACGCGACTGTAATTCTTTGGTAAGAACAGCCGTATTCTCAAGAATGGTGTTTATTTGTGAATGGACCATGTCTGAGTGATCGATCAGACGAAGGGCCACGTGTTCTGACAGCCTATCAATCATAAACGGCAGCCTAGACTTCATGATTTCGGTGATCAATGCCGGCTGGGCTATCATATACCCAAGCCTAAGTCCGGCAAGCCCAAAGGCTTTGGACATGGTTCGCAAAACAATAACGTTTGGGTGCTTATCAAGTAAGCTTAGCGCCGATTGGGACGCATGAAATTCGTGGTACGCTTCGTCTATGACCACAAATCCCGGTGAACGCTGGACAATTTTTTCGACATCGGCAAAATCCATCGCCAATCCAGTGGGATTGTTTGGTGTCGTCACAATGACCAACGGAGGCTGGTGTTGGTCGATGGCATCGAGAATGGCTTCCACATCGAAGTGAAGGTCTGCACGAGGAGCGATGCCAACAGCCAATCCACCATGCAAATTGACCATGGACTCATACAACGCAAACATGGGCCTTGGAAGGATGACCGGATCGCCTGGATGAATAAAGCACATTCCGAGGGTGTACGTTAATTCGTTCGAACCATTTCCGACGATTACGCTGCCGCTGGGTAAATGAAATTGTTTCTCAAGCGCCTCCATAAGGCGAGTCGGTTGTTCAGCGGGATACCGGTTGAAATCCATTTGAAAGAAAGCATCCAAAAGGTCTTTTTTCAGCGGTTCCGGGACGTCAAATGGGCTTTCGTTCTGATTCAGCTTAACTGGAACCGGGCGGGCTCCAGGAACGATGTATGGTTGCTGGGACCTTACCTCTTTGCGAATCAGGGTCAACAAAGCGTCAGGAATCGGAAGGGAAGCGGTGCTGGACAACGTGTTCGAAGTATTCGGGGAAAAGGAATCAGGCGATGAATCTGGACTTCCCGCGGATTGAGCAACAATTGAATCTATTCTCATCTCCCGTTTTCCGGGACTGAGGAATCGGACTCAGTACGAGTCTTCTTCATCTGTATAGGCCCCGTCGTGTTCCCCGCCATTTGCGGAAACATCGGGAAGACCGCGAAATTCGTACCCAGGAAGACACTCGTCCTGAATGAAACGCACGACTTCGTGCATGGAAGACAGGAATTTGCCAAAGTCCTCTTTGTAAAGAAAGATCTTGTGCTTTTCGTACCGATTTTCGTCAATCCGCTTACTCTCGGTAATCGTCAGAAAATAGTCACGACCTGATCTTGTCGTTTTTACGTCAAAGAAATAGGTGCGCTTTCCGGCCGGAACGCGTTTTGAGTAGATTTCATCTTTGTATTGTCCCGAACCAGAGCGATGGTCTGGATGGTCGTCGGGACCATCGTAGTACTCATCCTCATCATACCTGCGGGGCGGGCTATCGTTTTGATACTGGTAATCGTTCGTCGGGTCCTCTTTCATCGAGTCCTCTTTCGTTACATCCGCGTTTTCCGAATTCCGCTCCTTAGACCAGAATTTTTTCAATGGCAGCACGTGAAATGCGGTATTAGGTTATTAGGGCGCATTTCCTGACAATATGCAAAGCGACCCGGGAAAATACAATCACCCCACGCTCTCAGCCCGCAATTAACGCTAGCACGAACTTCTCGTCGCCCCCAGGTAACTAGCCGCACTCTTACCCGCGCTCCCACCCACGCTCTCAGCCCGCAATTAACGCTAGCACGAGCCGCTCTAAGTCTGATCGAACCTGTCGACCTACTTCTAAAACCTCTTCGTGATTAAGCTCGTCTTCGCCAAGTCCGGCAGCAAAGTTGGTAATGGTCGATAAACCTAAAACCTTCATTCCACACGAACGGGCCTGAATAACTTCTGGAACGGTGCTCATTCCCACAGCATCAGCTCCAATTAACTTGAACGCCCGTATTTCCGCCTTGGTCTCATAGCTCGGCCCCAACGTCCATAGATAGGTGCCCGTAGCCGTATCGATTCCGAGTTTGGCAGCCTTTGCTTGTGCCCTCTTGGTCCATTCTGCATCGTAATAGTTGAACTGCTGAGCATTTCGCGTTTCAGGGAAGGCTTTGATGCCGGATCCCATGATCGGATTTAAGTTGGTCCAATTAATGTGATCGACAATCCACATCAACGTGCCGGGCTTGAAGTCGGAACGAATGCCTCCTGCAGCATTGGTAACGATCAATTTTTGTACGCCAATCGCAGAAAGTAGGCGAACAGGAAACGTCGCATCGGAAACCGAATGGCCTTCATACACGTGGAGTCGGCCCTGAACAAACACGACTGAGACGCCTTGGATAGAGCCAAATACCAGTCTTCCGACGTGTCCTTCCACCGTAGACGACGGGTACCCTGGAATTTTTGACGTTTCGAGCACCACGGGATTCTGAACAAGATCAGCCAAAACGGAAAGACCAGACCCCAAAATTAGACCTAATGAGGGCTTGAGGTCCGTGAATTGACGCACGTAGGAAAGCGCGGCGTGCACATCAGGCATTGGGCCCTTCCGTTTCTTTCAACTTGAACACCACCATCGTCATGTCGTCGGCTCGGCCCATACCCTCGATAAAATGGTGAACGTCTTCAGTTAATAATCGAAGGATGGCGGAAGCAGATCGGTCTCCGTACTGCGAAACATTGCTAAGCAGCCGATCGTCGCCGTAGAGATCTCTTTTCCGGTTCATCGCTTCCGAAAAACCATCGGTGTAAAACACCATGGAGTCGCCTTCATTCAACTGAACCTTGACCTCTTCAATCGTAGAATCGAATCGTTCGCCGTCCGTGAACCCAATCGCCATCCCCTTGGGCTGCAGGGCCTTGGCAGTCGAGGTCTCAGCTTCGAACAAAATGGCCGGATTGTGACCAGCGCGCGAGAACGTAAATGAGTTGTCCGCTGGATCAAACTGGCCGTAAATCACCGAAATAAAGGTACCGGCTGGAGCATTCATGCAAAAAAGGTGATTCAAATTTCGCATGACATCGGCGGAGGAGAGACCCTGACGGCTCAGGGTCTGTATAATGCCTTTAACCAACGTCATGAAAAACGCGGCTTGGATGCCTTTACCACTGACATCGCCCAGGATGAAAGCCATTTTTCCATCCTCCAACTCGATGAAGTCAAAGTAATCCCCACCCACTTCGGTGGCAGGTAGGCACATCCCCGCGATATCGAGCCCCACAATCGTTGGCATCTTTCGAGGTAAGAAGAACGTTTGGACTTGCTGGGCAATCTCCAATTCTCGTTTCACCCTTTCCTGGCCCGCCATTTCGGTCATGTATCCCGGAACATAAGCATCTGCCTCGTGCCCCGTTCTCTTGCTCAGAACCCCGATAACTCCCAGAATCAGAATTGAAGTCACAAACAATATAGCTAGCGCTAGGTCGATCCAGCTCGTTGAACCCGCTATTAACATGCCTTCACTGAGTTGCCAAATTAACTGCGACAGAAAGAGGGCAACGAGTACGGTCAAAATGTCGAACCGTAAATAAACCCATGCCAACGCTAGGGAAAAACAAGCAGCAACAGCCAGGCTCGATCCCCCCGGCTCCATCGCAAAAGGCCCAATAGTCAGGATCGATCCCGATACCCCTATAAATAATATGGCTAAAAAGGGCTTGCGGGACCATTTAAATGCAACGGCCGAAACCCCGACCATCCAAATCAGAGCGTAAAAGTAGGATTTCGATAACGACGCGAATAGGATTCCAACAAACGGTCTGAAATAGGAGTCCCCGATAAGATATTTTTCAAGATCTAATTTGACATCAGGCAACAGTCCCAACGCCAAGACGCTCAGCCCTAGTAAAATCCCGGCCACAGACCCGCCGCGTAATAAGCTCGAGCCAAAGGGCCGGTTCATCACGTCGCCTTGACGAAGAAGAACAAGGCTCTTCAGCTTTTCACTATCGTGTTCTCTGACTACGGAATCGGTTACCCCGGCAACCATAAAGGCAAAAACGGCCACACCCCCTGCAACAAATGAAAAAACCAAGAGGTTTAGGCCGATCATACCCCACAGAGGTGCAGTCTTAATAAAATCAGTCACATCAGATCTCATCAACACGGCGACGGCTCCAACGGCCAGTCCAAGTATCATAGCATCGACCATGGCACTTTTCATATCCAAAAGCCGTGCGATCATTCGGCGAAAAAACACCACCACGAACACAAAAGACATCAAAATCAGCAACACGATTCCCATTATGTCAAGTAACTGAGTCGTGTTAGAAGCCGATTTGATTTCGGATGAATAGGAGATTGTTAATGCAGATAGTGCTCCAAAAGGTGGGATTTTGGCAACCAGCTGAATTTTTTGCCCGGCAATTGGCTGGCTCGATTCGAGTTCCAGCTGAGCATACGGTCTTCCCGAATTGGCAAGGACTTGGATGGATTTCTCTTCCCATTCCTGGCCCTTAAACGCCGTGTTTTCTAAATGATAATTAAGTAGCTGCCGAAGTCGAAGGGAATCAAATGCCACTGGCCGCATGGCTTCCAGATCCCGTAGCAAAGAATCTGCGGGCATGCGCCGAGCCAATAGAAGGTCAAATCGAAGGGATTGGACAAACACGGAATCGGGTAATCCCCTTAAGGACTTTTGTGCGTTTGCCAAGCCCAAGGAGTCGACAGCAAGAATCGATGCCAAAGCGCTTCGGTGAATCTTGTCAAAGGAGGATCCAAAACTTTTTGCAGCTTGCTCCTGCAACAACGACAAATCATTAAAACCGATTACCTTCCCATTCTGAGCGAGCTTTATTACGAATAGCAGTTTGGCCTCTTCCGTAAATTTTGCTGTCTCTGGATCGCGAGGAATTACAAACGTGACACTCCAGAAATACGCTGCGAGTTGGTTTCGATTTTCGGATTCAAGAAACTCCACGGCGGTAGGGCGGCCCAGGGCACCCTGTAAGTCGGAAATCAGATCACGGTCGCGGCGCAGGGAAGCTTTCGATTCGAGTCCATCCGTATTGAATCCCTGACTACTTAAAAAATCAGTTGCCAACGAAATGGCATCCACATCAGAAATCTCAAAGGCAGCTGCAGAATCAGGATGTTCTGTAGGAAGGAATAGCCCAAACAGAATGACACCGACTATTCCTAGAACGGCTAAGAACAGGTCAATTCCGCTCAGACTGTAATCAGAAAGTTTGGTCTTGGTAGCTTGGTTCATGTAGGCGGAAGGACGGAGGCGGCATTATACAAATCTTCCAATGCAAACCGTTGCTATACGAATCAGGTAAAATATGATCCCAAATCAGGTCGTTTTAGCAATTAAATTCATTCGGCGGCGGTACGAATGGCCTCTTGAATATGGCTTGAACTGAACCCTCTCCGAATCAAATGCTGTGTAATTTTGTGATTTTTAGCCTTCATATCGCCTTCCTTTCGATATTTGCGTTCGGCTAATACCAACTGGTCTGCCAACTGCTGAAGTTGTACGTCTTCTGGATAAGCTGCTTTGAGCGCCGCTTCAGCTAGCTCTGGAGAGACCCCTTTGTGGATCAGTTCTTGTTTGATCCGGATGAAACCAAGCCCTTTGCTTCGGACCCGGGATTCAGAGAACAAGCGAGCAAATTCAGCATCGTTAATAAGACCCAGTTCATCAAGTCGGACCCGTATGCGCTCTGCAATTGGTTCTGCCACGCCAAGCTGTGTTAGACGGGTATCGATTTCTTTGGCCGTTCGAGGGCGGTTTGTAATGTAGTCTAAGCACCGTTTCATGGCCTTGAAATAAACGTCTTCGTTTACGAGTTCTCCGGCTGCCTCTTCGGTGAGAACCATCCCTTTTTTAAGGCCGGTTTGCATGACAATATCTACGTGCAAGCCAAAAGCGTACGTTTCATCTAAAAAAACAGAACACCGATTGGTGTCTTGTTTTTGAAATGCGATGTTGGTAATCGTTCCTCCGCTAGCAGGTATGGAAGGAATTTCAATGGGTTTTATGCGAATCACAGGATCAACTATTTTGGAACGTTTACGCTAATGGAGTCAATGGAAACACCTCCAACAAAGCCGACCGCACCTGTTAAGTTGGTAATAGGCTCGCGCCCAACAGGGTCCCGACGGCTGGATGAATGCTGTGCGTATATTTCGCTACTCCTTAGCAAGGCCACTCTTAAGGTATGAATTGGAATCGGATCAGATTCTTTATTTACTGGTACGGCGTAAACTCCTTGCCAAGTTCTTACTCCCGACCCGCTCAATTTGGCGGCATATTCAGGGAAAATAGCCGACGGGAGAAGAAAGAAATCGACAATGGACGACGAAAATGGGGTAATGGGTTGAAGTCGAGTTTCAACCCAGTACTGGGTGGAGGCCTCGGAGTCGTCCAGCCAGTCGACGGCTACTTGAACAGGATAGATAAATCCGGTTCTCGAATTCAATCGGATGTTCAGTGAATCCAGACCAATATCCAAGGAAT
>CALEEY010000093.1 GCA_937877085.1 uncultured Bacteroidota bacterium | reverse complement strand
TACTGATTCGTAATACGACTCATAATGAGGAATGATAATGTTGGTATCGAACACCTTCACCGCCCGCTCCCGCGATGCACGAGACATTCTCTTCAACAATTCGGGTTCGTCCAATAGCTGTTTGGTACGCGCCGTGAACATGTCCATGTCTGCCAGCGGACACAAAAAGCCGGTTTCGCCATCGATGACTAATTCCGGAACTCCTCCGATATCTGAAGCAACGACCGGTACCGCGCAGGACATGGCTTCAAGAGCAGCAAGGCCAAACGTTTCCGAACTCGATGGCATCAAAAATATGTCGGCAATGGACAAGATTTCTTCTACTGGTTCCTGCTTTCCGAGGAATCGTATTTCGTCGTAGACGCCTAATTCCCTTGCTTTATGTTCAGCCGCCGCGCGGTCGGGTCCATCTCCAACCAACAACAACTTGATGGCATAGCCCATGCTTCTCAGGTTATGAAACACATTTACCACCTCAACGGCCCGTTTTACCGGGCGAAAGTTGGAAACGTGGACGAGCAGCTTTTCCCCGTTTGGACAAAGCGCTTGTTTAAAATGGTCCTTTTCTAACGGGCGAAATCGATTGGTATCGATAAAATTGGGAATCACCTCAATTTTAGCGGTGATATCGCCACTACAGAGGGTCTCTTTCTTCAAATACTCGGAAACCGCCGTAACGCCATCGGATTGATTAATGGAATAATTGACGACTGGGGCAAAGGACGGGTCTTGGCCGACAATGGTGATGTCCGTGCCGTGCAAAGTGGTGACAATCGGTATGCGAATACCCTCGAGTGCCAAAATTTGACGGGCTAAAACCGCGCTAGTGGCATGGGGAATGGCATAGTGCATGTGCAATATGTCCAGTTCCTCATATTTAACCACATCCACGAGTTTCGAAGTCAGATTCAAGGTGTACGGAGGGTACTCAAACAACGGGTAATTGTTGACATTGACCTCGTGAAAACGAATGTTGTCATGGATATGACCGAGGCGAAAAGGAATTGAATACGCGATAAAATGTACACAGTGCCCTCTAGCCGCTAAAGCTTTGCCAAGTTCTGTGGCAACCACACCGCTGCCTCCATAAACTGGATAGCAAGTAATACCTATTTTCATTCGTCTATCATCTGACTAAATAGTGATTAAAGGAGCAAACTCCTCGGCGTTATTGGAGTTGCAGTATGTAGGTGTCTTTACATTTAGTTTTGATACAAAAGTGAGAGTAGATGCGGCACGCTTACAACAAACTCTTTTCATCCTTATTAAGGACCAAATTCAATGAAACGAATCATTTATCTCTTTCTGGCCGTCCTGCTTTGGATGCCAACCACCAGTTTTGCCCAGTTGGGAATTGCCGCTGGACTCAATTTTGAGAGCATGTCTGATATTACTGGTAACAGAGAAGCCACTTTCGACAACGCGAGCGGCTACCACGTAGGTGTGTTTTACGACCTCGGTGCCGGGCCTGTGGGTCTGAGGATCGGAGCTTTTTATCGGGAAGTCCCGGATGTACAGTTAGATACGGCGGGTATTGTGGATGCTTTTGACCTTACCCTAGTAGACGTCCCTGTCGATTTGAGATTCAATCTCACCGCGACTCCGGTCATCAGGCCTTATTTGCTGGCAGGTCCCGTCTTTTCTTTTCCATCGTCGAGCAATTCGGAATATGACGAGGCATTCGAACAGGTTAGCGTCGCCGGAAACGTTGGCGGAGGTGTAGCAATCTCCTTGGGCGGCATCACCTTATTCCCTGAAATCCGCTATGCCATCGGGGTCACTCGATTTATGAAGGATAAATTCCAAATTGGTGGATTTGAGTTTGATTCCGGTGAGGCCCAGCGCCAAAACTCGGTAATGATTCGCTTGGGAGTTGGATTTTAGTTACCCACGATTTCCATGTGGTCGGAAGTAACGATTAGGTAAACGAAGAGAGACGGGGCGCTTTGCGCCCCGCCTCTCTTCGTTTACTACCCTTAGGGTGTCCTCTAGATGGCCACCTGAGTCCAACAGGCGAAAAGCCTAAGAAACCCCTTCAAAAAACCGAAAACGTCGAACGTCTACATCTACAGATAAGTAGCGAATATGAACCGGCTGGCGTCCCATGGCCCATTCCGGTGCCAAATTATCGCTCATAGATCGTTCGCTATAAAAGTGTCTGGTTTCTCTTGAGAACGGACGATGAGCACCATCCGCGTGCCTCACATCGTAAGCTACTCGTAGAGCTGTCTGCCATCCTGGATAGTTGGAATGTGCGGTCAGGTTGGTATAGTAGGATCGTTTCGTACTATCAGCGCTAAAAGCACTGAATTGATACGGATCTAACGCGACTCCTTCATAGGAGCGCTTACCACGATATTTGGAATCAACACGGTTTCGGACTACCCAAGCCACTAGGGCCTGTTCGTCAACACGTTTAGATTCGGAAAAAATGACGCGAGCTAGCCAAAGAGTTTCAACGTCTATTTTTTCTGGAGGTAGGGGAGCCAATCTTTTGGGATTCAAAAGGGCTTCCTCAATGGGATTTAGTCCGGTGCTGGTTTCAACTAACTCGACATCATTCGATGTAAATAGGTTTAAAGGTCTACCCAATAAGTCAGTTTGAAGCGCAATCAAACCTGTAAAGCTCAGTACGAGTGCTGCCGTAACAGGAGTCGTATGAAACTTAAACTTCATGGTTGATGGCGTTTTGTTAGAGTATAGTTTCATAAATCCGGACCGGAGGCTGCACCTTTTGAGTGCGTCCGATCTCCAGATCTATGTTCGAAAACGAGGCATCGTCTTCTATTGTGAGGGCTCACTACGAGGTGATCGACGGGTAGTTTCAGAAGTTAAGACTCGTGTAAGTTACGTAAAAACAATAACATACGCTAAGTGAAGTGTGAATTCATCTTGGGTTCAAGGCGCCTTCACTTTCGTTTCACGAGGTTCTAGCAAGCGTACTGTACCTATGAATCGGTTGAAATTATAACTTTCACGCCGAACTTAAATAGTGCTTTTGGAACACCCAGCGCTGTACAGAAACCCAGCATTTGTAATACATTCAGTCGCCGTCGGTCCACCAAATTACATATGATCAGCCCCCTTTGAAAATCGTCGTAGACCAGCATATTCCATTTATCGCAGACATTTTCTCTGAAATAGGGGAGTTGGTGTTGATTCCCGGACAAAATATTTCCAAAGATTCTATTGGCGACGCCGATGCATTGATTGTTCGCTCTATCACAACGATTGACCGGCCGTTACTCGAGAAAAGCAGGGTCCGATTTGTCGGAAGCGCCACCGCTGGCTTGGACCACGTAGATTTGACCTATCTACAGGGTGCAGGAATCCGCTTCGAACATGCTCCCGGTGCGAACGCAGAATCGGTGGCGGAATATGTTTTCGCCTGCCTGGCGGCATTCGGTTCATTGCGGGGCGATCCTTTTACATCTCGCACGATAGGAATTATAGGTGCCGGTAACGTTGGTGGGCTGTTGGCAAGGAGATGCCGCGCTTTGGGAATGAAAACCCTAGTGAATGATCCTCCGCTCGCATCCACGGGTGGAACTGGTCACTATGCTCCGTTATCTGAAGTGTTGGAGCAATCCAATATTATTTCCGTTCACACGCCCCTCGTTAAGGACGGTCTCTATCCGACGCTAGGACTCATTGGATCGGTGGAACTGTCAAAAATGAAGCCCGACGTTTGGGTTGTCCATAGTGCTAGAGGGGGCGTTTGCCATGAGGCAGCCTTGCTTTCGGCACGATCTTCGGGCCGCGTTAGCGCTCTGGCGCTAGATGTTTGGGAAAACGAACCCACACCCCTCGTAAAGCATGTTTTAGGGGCTGATATTGCGACCGGCCATATTGCCGGGTATTCTTTGGACGCGAAAAGGGCAGGTGTCATCAAATTACGCGAAGATCTAATACGCCATTTCGGATTGGGTAGCCCAGCGAGGGGTCAGGCGGGGACCCGCGGGGGTCTTTCTGGGAGCGTTAACACTCATTTCTTGGAAACGGGCGGGGAATCCAGAAAGTTGGTTTCATTTAGGACCGGGGATACGATCAACGACCTGGTGACGGCACTTTATCCAGTTATGGAGGATGATATCCGCTTTAAGGCCTCCATGAAGGTCAACTCCAACGATCCCATGGCATTGGCAGAGGCATTTCACGCATATCGGGCCACGTACCCGGTCCGACGCCGGTTTGGATCATACGCTATCGACGGGCCCATTCCGAAGGAATGGGCCAAGGGCATGGGGCTAGAGCCGTAAACCCAAGCAGATGACCTCGCCGAAATAAAACCTCAAGCCGCCTCGCGCCTGAAGAAGCCTCGCGCCTGAATCCGCGCCTATCGACTGAAGCCGAAAGATCGCAGTTGAACGTCTGAATTTCGCCAATCGTTACGAACCTTGACGTGAAGCTTTAAAAATACGCCCCGACCTATAAACTCTTCGATGTCTTCTCGTGCGTGGGTGCCCACTTTTTTTAATGCGAGGCCACCCTTGCCAATTAAAATGCCTTTTTGGGAATCGCGCTCGACGACGATCTCGGCATTGATCAGGTCTTTCTCATCTTCACGTTCTTGCCAGTCCACAATATTGACTTGAGTAGAGTAGGGGACTTCCTGCTGAAAATGCTTGAAAATCTTTTCGCGAATGATTTCGGCAACGAAAAAACGCTCTGGTTGCTCACTAACCATCTCTTTGGGATAG
>CALEEY010000092.1 GCA_937877085.1 uncultured Bacteroidota bacterium | reverse complement strand
TGGCTTCTTTCAGGGCAGCCGCACGAGCTACATCGTCTCCCTCTGTAGCACGAAACAAGATGTGACTTGCTTTAACGGCTGTTTCTTTAGGAGCGCGGGCGTCTAAAACTTTGATGAGGTGAACTTTTCCACCTGAAATAATCGGACCTACAACGCTTCCGACCACCGGATTTGCGAAAACAGCTGTCGCCAGCGTTGCTTCCATTTCGTCCTGACGTACGTAATCGGCGGTATATGCTGCATCAGAACCGTTACGAGCCAAAAACAAAGAGTCATCTTCGGCTTCAGCGAACTCAGCAGACAATCCACTAAGATCTGAAAAAACGGAGGCGGTGTCGTCACTTGTAGGCGATTTCGAAAGCGTTACGTACGAAAGATCGTAGGTTTTTTTCTGCTCAAATTCGTCTTTGTGATCGTTATAAAACTTCCGAAGATCTGAATCTGTGTAGGTTATTTCAGCATCCGGAAGCGCGGTATAACGAAGCGCGACATAGCGAACGCTAGCCGTTGCATTCTGGCGATGGTGCTCCTGATTGACGTCTGCATCGGTTACCCGAACGGAGGCGCTAATCAGATTTTCTAGTTTCTGACGACGACGCTCGCTGCGGAGGTACTCCTCAATATTTACCCAATCTGCGGTTGCTTCCGGATTGGCAATAAAATTTTGCAACAGCGTCCGGTCTACTCCACCTTGTCCATCGCTAAAATAAGCGTTGATAATCGGGTGGGGGGTAGGACCCTGTATCATGTCAATTAACTCGGCATCAGATACATCGAGGCCTAAGCGCTCCATTTCCTGTTCGCGAAGTTTGGCCTCTACTAGCTGATCAAAAACGCGGTCCCGCGTTTGATCGAGCATCTGTGGAGGCATGCTTTCGCCTGTTTGATTCTGATAGCTCTGAACTTGCTGATCGACGGCCTGATTATATTCTTCAACCGTGATGGCGGTACCATTCACCGTTCCAATATTATTAGACAGGTTACCTACAGCGTCCAATCCACCGGAATCCTGTAGAACCCAGATGACGCCGAAGGCAAAAACAAGAATCCAGAGGATCACTCCGGTGTTCTCCCGGAGATTATTCATAACACCCATTGACGAACCTCTATCGCATCTGGTAAATGCGAATTGTATTTGTCTGAAAGTAAAGTTGCACGCCGGAAATCAGCGCTGAAAGCACCTGAATGGCACATCTGTGCATTCCGTGCCAAGCCTACCAATATACTGAATCTAAATCCAATAGTTCACTCATTCGCAGAAGATTAAAGGAGTAGCATTTTGAATCACCTCATGGGGGGGCACCTTGGCTCGGTTAATTGGCTCGGTTCATTCAAATGTTTAGGGGTACGTGCGGGATTAGATATGGCTTTTTGAAATAATCACCTGAAGTAGAATCACGGTTAATCATCAAAAATGGTGACGTATAATAAAAGGGCGGGGGGCGCGGCATTGCCGCGCCCCCCGCTAACCTTTCCTCAAAAAGACGATTTGGAGCAATCAAGCTCGGGGCTCGCTTTAAGCCGCGCGATTCGATACCACAGAGAGTTGTCCTCTCAATGTCTTTAAAACTTTGGCTAAAATTTGACTGATGCGGGCTTCGGTACGGTCCATCAGACCAGCAATTTCTCTAAGCGTTAGGTCTTCGAAATAGTACAGAGCCAAGATGGTTTGCTCGCGTTCAGGAAGTTCTTTAATTAACGTTCCGATATAGGCTTTTAGAGATTCGGTATCTATCGCTTCGAATGCCAACATCGTGTCTTCGTTAGGGATAGATTCGACTACCGTTTGATCACCGTCAGCATCGATAGGGGAGTTCAACGAAAGCGAAAAACGGCACTGAGCATCTCTTAAAAGGGTGTGATATTCAATTAGCGTCATCCCCATATACTCGGCCACTGCATGGTCGGAAGGCTCGTCTCCCAACTGCTGGCGTAGTACGTCCATGGCTTTGTGAGCCTCAGCAAGCAGCCGACGACGTTCACGGGGAAGGGCGTCAATGGATCGAAGATAGTCTACCAAAGCTCCCCGAACGCGTCCGTAAGCGTACGATACAAAGGGAGTTCCGCGCTCTGGGTCAAAGCCGTCTAAGGCTTGAAGAAGTCCAAGAGATCCCACACTTTCTAGATCTTCCCTTGTAGCCAATGGGTGATCAGGAATATTGAGTCGATTAACGATGGAGCGAACAAGGGGTATGGCGGCAATCACCACAGCTTCTCGGTTTCTTTCGGTTGGATTTTCTGCAAATTCAACAGCTACGCTTTGTAAATCTTGTGACATGATCTTGGAGGGTTCGGCTTTGAGGGACGGTATCTTTAAGCTGCCAGTTGATCACTTTGTGAGCCAACTGGAAATTCAGACCCGGAAGGTTCGTTAGCCGTCAAGACATCGTCGAACATCTCTAATTCAATGGGTTGGTCTCTAAACCTGAATGCTGGAGTTTCATTCGATTTTTCCAGCAAGCGATGTACAGAATAGTCGCCCAAAAGAAGGATGAGGTAAACCAAGCAGCCAACAGCCAATCCCCAAGTTATAGAAGCGGCCGGGCTGGTCGATTCATTACTCAGATTCATAATCGTCATGATGGCGACTAGAAGACTGAATTGGGTGAAGATGGCTCGCATGTTGGTGTCCGAATCAATGTTGACAGATAACATGAATTCGTAGGGCAAAGGTTATGCCACGAGCCAAATAGATCGACTTAAAAGAAGTGCAATTGATCTTAGCAAGAAGGAAATAAACACCAAAGGGGACGAAAAGGCCTAAAAAGACCATTATACCGGCAAACAAAAAAATATTGAAGAAAATTCGTATCCGGACTTAAGAAGTCGCAAACGTTGACCGATTAGGAAAAACTTTCCTTCCCTAAAGCCGACGGTAGGAGGAAATTTCTTCCTTAGTCAATTAGACCGTCTTCGCTGTATTTGTGCAGCTTGTTTCGAATGGTTCGGGCGCTGATACCCAATTTGTCGGCTGCAACCTGTTGGTTGTTTCCCGATTCACCCAGTGCCTGAAGAATCATATATCGCTCCATATCACTAATGGTCGATAGCTTGGCGTCTTCGGGTGAAAGAGCCCCTGCTTTGACGGGGGCAGCATCCGTAAAAAAGTCGTCGTACACATCCAGTTTTTGTACTTCAGACCGTTCTGCGGATAACAATACACCCCGCTGTACCATGTTCTCAAGTTCGCGAACGTTTCCTGGCCAAGAATGTCCTTCAAAGTGAGAAAGCAGATCCTTTGCCAAGGTTTTGGGCGCCAGGTTATACAATTGGCAATATTTATCGACGAAATGCTTGGCTAACAAGGTGACGTCGCCGGTGCGATCTCTCAGAGGTGGGACGGTTAACGGAAATACGGCGAGTCGGTGGTAGAGATCTTCCCTAAAAACCCAGGAGCCAATGGCTTCACTCAGATTCCTGTTGCTGGTGGCAATGACGCGTACATCCACTTGTTTGATTTCGGAAGAGCCCACTTTTTGAAATTCCTTTTCTTGCAGGACCCGAAGCAGCTTTGCTTGCACAGACAGCTCTACCTCGGTAATCTCATCTAGTAGCAAGGTGCCCCCGTCTGCATGTTCAAAGGCCCCGGTCATATCCTCAACTGCACCGGTGAAAGCCCCTCGTTTGTGCCCGAAAAGGTGGCTTTCTACTAATTCCCGTGGCAAATTCGCACAGTTTATGGTCAGGTAGGGCCCTTTCGCCCGGTCACTTGTTTGGTGAATCAGTTTCGCTAGGATTTCTTTCCCCGTTCCGGATTCACCTTGAATAAAAACCGGAGCTTGATTCTGACTAACCCGAGGCAACACGGATTTCAACCGTTGAATGCTCGGAGACTCGCCAATGTAACGGATCGTTTTTTTTGCGGGGTCAACACTCAGTTTGGCCCGCGATTTTACAACCGGGTCACTTGCAGGCTCGATTGGCTTGTTTAACGAACCGTTGACGCGCTCAACCAGGTCAGCAGCCGTAAAGGGCTTTGGAATGTAGTCAATGGCACCGTGCTGCATCATGCGAACGGCATGTTGAACATTGGCGTGTGCGGTGACCATAATAACCCTGGTCGTGGGGTAGTGCTCTCTGATGTGGCTTAGAAGGGAGAACCCATCCATGTCAGGCATCATGAAATCGGTAATGACCAAATCGAAGCGCTCGGACTTCAAAATGTCCATCGCCTGGATGGCAGAGGCACAGCACGTTACTTTGAACCCATTACGGGTAAACAAACGCTCAAAAAGATTATGGAGCAGATTTTCGTCGTCTACGAAGAGAAGATGCGGCTGGGGATTCATGCCCCAATATACCACATTCATTCAATCGAAAAGGCCCACTTATTTGGGATCGAGCTCCAAGGTACAAGTAAACTCGGCACCTGCATCGATCTCTGACGATGTAAAGGCCACATCTCCATTATGCTCCCGGAAAATGCGCCGCGCCATGGTCAACCCAAGACCCAAATTGGCAGCTTTCGTCGTAAAAAACGGATTGAATAGCTGTTTTCTTGTACTTGTATCCAGGATTGGAATGGGGGAATAGACCCGGAACTGTACCGAGCGCGATCCCTCGGTACTTTCTACAAATAAGGAAACGGGCAATTGATGAAGGGCGGTTGCTTCAAAAGCATTTCGCAGAACGGAAAGAAGAGCCTGTTTAATTTTTGTTTGATCGATATGAGCTGAGATACCGGCTGGAATATGGCATTCAAACACCAAACGATCAGATTCCGAATCTGCCAATAGGTTGAGAACCTCTGAAAGCAGCTTTCGAATGTCTTTCGGTTCCTTTTTGAGGGAAAGTGATTCTTGGTAGTGTTTTACATCCGTCAAGATTCCTCCGACTCGAGATACGCTTTCCAAAATACGAAAGGCGTTTTCCCGATCTTCCTTAGAATCAAGCTTGGCCATTATGAGATCTGTGTACCCTTCAATTCCACTCAGCAAACTCCCAATTCGGTGTGTTACCACTTGAGAAAAATCAGACAACAACTCGGACGTTACGCTTTCCTTAAGTGTGCGGCTTGATTTAGGAAGGGGAGCCCGTTCGGATGTAGGATGTAAAGTTGGCATGGTAGTCTTTATTGCTGGCGAACCTTGGTCAATCATTATAATTTGCTTCCAATTTTTCTCCCTTCCGGGATGTTACTCCGGCGTGAGGGATGGAATGGCGGTCCTGAAATTTTTCTGTCGTTCCCTTTGCGGAGGTACCGTACGTAGCTAAAAATGGATGCGACTCCGACAACACCGTTGAAGACAAGCCGGGAAACTGGTTTTCAATCCACCGAATCCCGGGGGAGCGTTCCATTTCTAGAAATGACCCTTGGGGATCAATTCCATAACCTAGCGAGGTCGCCATATGGGAAGCGGCATTTACGGTGAGGGCTAGCTTGTAGGAAGGATGTGACTCCTGTAATTGGTGGGGGTCTTCGCTATGTCGAATGACATCTATCAACTCAGATGGAAGCCGATATTTTACTGCGATAAATGCACCAATCTCAGAATAGTCTGCCCCAAACTGAAGCTGTTCAATTTCTTGAAAAGTGCCCTTTACCGGGAATGGATCCTCAGAAAATCCGTATAACATCTTTGATTCTTCTGGGTACGAAAGGCAAATGGCCAAACGCCCGATAGAATGCATAAGTCCGGCAGTAAAAACTCCTCCGATCGAGGACTGAGCGTTGTTTGCCCATATCCAGTGGCCGTGTGTCAGTCGATGACTAATTTGGGCGGTCACAAACGCATGCTCCGTTATTAAACTTAACGGTTGATTCGATCGAGGGGATGGATCTGGCGTTATCATCATCGATAACACGCTCGAGACCCCAAGAATTTCAACGGCATGGGTCAGGCTGTTGACGTTTCCTGACAAACCGTAGTAAGCATTATTGGCTCGTTTTAGGATTAACACAGCAAACAGGATGTCCTTACTTATGAGCCTGGCAACGTCTTCGACGGTTGCGTTGTCTTGAAGTGCCAACCGTTTACCTTCGTTCACCATTTCTGGGGCTGGCGGTTGCCGGAAGGTGAGGTTTGAAAATATGCTTGTTGGAAAATCAGACATGGACGTGGCCATTGAAGGGGAGAGAGAAGAAGGTGACTAAACTTAGGCGGCTAGTTTCAGTGCGCCAGGACGAGTTAGTTCACGTGCTTCCTGCAAATTGCCTTCTTTCACACATAGTGCAACCAAACGACGTCGAAGCAATTCGTTTTCGGGTTGCTTCGTGTAGATTGATCGATAGAGGGGGAGAGCCTGCTTGATCCAACCGCTTTGTACGATGGTTTGAAGAATCTCGTCGGCACCAGATACGGACCGGAAATCCAAAAGGCTTGCTGCCGCCGCTGCTGCATCGTCTGCAGAACCGCGATAAAGAGCCAATTTGAACCAGTCTTCGCGTATTTCGGCAGGCATTTCAGAAAGACCGTTTGGATAAGCGGTTTCTAGATGATCGGCCACTTGATCCCATTCGCCCAGTTGCCAAGCCCAAGCAGCCAATGAAATCTGAATGTCTTTTTGAGACAATGCAGCATCCCATGAAACGATGCTTTTAGGAGCGGGCAAATTGGCCAAATGGAGATACGCTGCGGCAAAATCTTTGTGAGCGACATAAATAGTAAGCAATATGCGGTGCGCGGCATATTGATTGGGGCATAGATCAAGTGATCTACCGGCCAGTCTCCTTGCGTTGTCTGTCGATCCCAAATGGTACTCAGCTACCGCAAGTGCTACTTTCATCGCCGCACGTTCTTCCTGAGGGAAGATGCGTCGTTCTTGCATAGCCGCCATTGTTAGCGTGCGGGCCTCTTCATATTTGCGATGATTTAAACTAGCCCACAATGGGCGCAGCGAAGAATAGGGAAGATCGATCGCTTGGAATGCTGGTTCGGAAATCCGATAGGATGAAAGAAACGATTCATTACGTGTCTGAAGTTCGACTTTGCGCATCATGGCAGTTCTCAATTGTATATGGACCAAGTGTCCGTCAGGGTTTGTGCTCAGACCAATCATCCCACTCAGGAAATTGTGTCTGCTGTTTCCCTTACAAAGGACTTGCCAAGTTCAATAGGGGCCTAAAATGGCCTGAAAGTCGTTATCGCGCTGCCGTGAGGTGGCAGTTATTTCCGGATTGAGGACATTTTTACCTATCTCACGTGCCGGTGACGAGCGGAAAGCGCAAAAAAAAGAGCCCCTTATCCAGCGGATAAGGGGCTCTAGAAGTTCTCTACGAGTCCTATAAAGATCAGGCAGTAGCCGGATCAATATGAACAAATTTACGCTTGCCAACGCCTACGGCGAAGCGAACTGTTCCAGGGGATGTCGCAAAAAGAGTATCGTCACTTCCACGTCCAACGTTGACGCCAGGATGAAACTTGGTTCCTCTTTGGCGAACGACAATTGAACCTGCTTTAACAAATTCACCGCCAAAAGCCTTGATTCCCAGCATCTTGGGGTTGGAGTCACGACCATTCTTGGTGGACCCCATTCCTTTCTTATGAGCCATTGTAGACCTCCAGGTTTGGGTTATTCGGCAGCTGCTTCAGCTGCTGCTTTTGGTTCTGCTGTTTTCTTCGCGCTCTTTTTCTTGGCGCTAGAAGTGGAAACAGCTTCAATTTTAATTTGGGTATACGGCTGACGATGACCGTTTTTAACCTTGTAGTGTTTACGGCGCTTCTTTTTGAAGACCAACACTTTATCTCCCTTCACGTGATCGACAATCACTGCCTCGACGGAAGCTCCTTCGACGGCGGGGGATCCAACGGTTATATTTTCGCCGTCTGCTACCAAAAGAACGCGGTCAAAAGTGACCTTAGTTCCTGCTGCGGCTTCTTGGGTTGCAACGTACAAGGTGTCGTCTTGAGACACTTTATACTGTTTACCAGCAATTTCTACTATTGCGTACATTATGTTCTCTTCTTTCGAGCACCGGAGTGGTTACCGACGCGAGAGTTCTGTCTATGGCGCCGAACCGATCTTGTACCGGGACAGCAAATTAACCAAAAAGGCTAAGTTAGCCGAATTGGCACCAAAAAGGCCCTAGTGCCGCCTGTTTGGCAAAAACTTCTGTTTGATGGACACCACCCAACAGAGGAGGAAAGCAGTGATAAAACCGCTTAGCCCACAAATTTACGACAATAAATAACCTGATACAATTGTTTTCGGTATGGATGAATTTCGAATTTCAGACAAAGGCCCAGTATTTTTCCCGGGAAAGCTGTTGTGCATCGGGCGTAACTATGCCCAACATGCCAAAGAATTGGGAAACGCTGTACCCGAGAAGCCCATGGTGTTTCTCAAGCCCGCGTCGGCTTTGATTGCCTC
>CALEEY010000091.1 GCA_937877085.1 uncultured Bacteroidota bacterium | reverse complement strand
AAATCTGCTTCGGAGAGCCCTGACAAGGCCCCTTTACAAAGACTTTTGACGTGGGGAGCAAAATCGGCTCCTTGGATCCAGCGTAAATAGCCAGCGTCGCGGGAAGCTACTTCCAAAAGGGGTCTGCCATTGTATTTACCGAACCCAAATACCACTTCTCCGGCGGACCAAACAAATTGATGCGACGGGCCAATCCACAAATCCTTTTCAGGATTGGTCATTTTGGCCAACTCTTCCCAGCTAGCTTCCTCTAGGTTAAAAGTCCTCCGAATTCCGCGCAAAACGTCGACCGCTGCTTGAACGTCGGCTTCTGCGCTGTGTGCATTTTCCAGTTCATGGCCAACAAATCTTCGATGGGCATCGGCTAGACTACGAGGTTCAAGTGCCTGCCACATTCTGTACGGATCAACTACGAGTTTAGAGGAGAGGTCAATACTGCGTCCTATGCGCTCGAATTCCTGCTCTACACATCGGATATCGAACCTAACATTGTACCCAACAAAAACTTCAGCCTGACCAAGGAACGCCTCAATTTCGTCCGCGACGTCCTTAAATGGAGGCATTTCAGCCACGTCTTCCATCGAAATACCATGCACAGCTTGAGCTCCTTTGGTAATGGTAACCTCAGGTCGAATCAATTGGTAATAGCTTTCTTCTCGACCGCCTTCGTACAGGCACATCGAAATCTCAACGATTTGATCGGTTTCTGGATTCTTTCCCGTTGTCTCCACATCGAAAGCAATCATTATTTTGCTCATGGAAGGTGTCGAATTGTTCAATGTTTTGGTTGGTTTGTCTGCTGAAATAACATTCTGAATTTTATTGGTTACGAGATGTCTTCACGACCGGTAAGTCCGTAACCTTTACAACTGGTATAGTTAACGTTGAATCGGCTCAAATCCAACGCTTGAGTCCACACTTCAACGACACACTCAAGATAAATGGTACCCTATGACAGCCGGTTGTCATACCATTGAATATATTTTCAGAAGGTCACGATTCAACTGAAATTACCGGTTTCAACCGATTGAAAGCAGCCAGAACGACATACATCCATAGACAAATCCTCCAGGCCATATCCACCTGCGAGCACGTCTCTGACTTAAAGATTGTCATTGCGCCTACAAATCATGCCGCAATGGCTCTAAGGACGGCTCTGGCTAGGAGTGGGACCCCCCTTATCAATATTGAAGCAGTTACTCCGACCGGGCTGGCGCGTCACGTATGGCGAGCGGTGCGCCCTGAGGAGGGGCATCGATTTATTGGCCGTCCGGCAGCCGAGTATGTTTTGGGGGCGCTGGCGGGACAACAAGCATCGCCCGAAACGAGACTTCTCCAAAGCTCGGTTGCCACCGTTTTTGATTCGATTCAATCAGATAAGGACGTAGGCCGGACTTCTGAGGAGCTATTCCGACACGCTTCCACTCCATTTCAAGAGGCTTATGCCCAGCTTTTTGACCAATATCAAACGTATCTAGGATCCACGATGCGGCTGGACGACAGCGATGTTCGACTTCTTGCTAGCGGTTTGATCGACCAGTTTGCATTGCAGCGTCACGTAGGATTGGTGGCTCTTATTGATATGGTGGATTTAAGCGAATCGGAAAGGGCATTGATTTCCACGCTGGGAGAAAAATCGTTTAGACACTTTTTAATAGGAGCAAGTAATAAAAAAAGTGTCGATATGTCCTCTTGGGACTATCCAGTTCTGGAAGGGGGGCGGTCGGTTGCCCAGGAGCAGCCCACCCCAAACACAGGCCAGTCCAGCGCACCGCCGCACGAACGAGTCGAGGCGGCGGTTCACGTTATACAGGCAGGAACTAGGCGCGAAGAAGTTCGAAGTGTACTGGCAGACATTCTGAAGGGGGGTATTTCGCTGGATCGAATCGAACTAGCCTACACCGATGGAAGTGCCTATTTGTGCGAAATAACCTCTGCGTGCGAGCGGTTTGGCATTCCATGGCAGACCACTTCACCGCTTAAGAATGAAGATCATCGACTCATAGAACTTCTTCGATCGTATGCCGAGTGGATCCAATCAGGGTTTGAAACGGGCATTTTGGTTCGAATGCTACGAAGCCAGCTGCTGTCGGTGAGCTCATTGGAGGAGCATCCGGGAGATATTGCGACCGCGCTGGAGGCCTTTCCCATTGGCCTGGAGAAATTGAATGATCCCGCGGTCTGGGCAATCATTGAAGAAAAAGCATCGGGCCGCAGTATTGGCAAGGCTCAACTGCTGGCGCTGCGCACGTTTTCAAGGCCATTCAACTCATTTGTCCTACCCCAAAGGCTTTCCTTTTTAAACTTCAAAAACCATTTTATTCGATTGGTAGCTGATTTTGGAGGTGCCTACACCGATCCTGTTGGTGCTACGGATTTTCTTGCGTCCAATTATTCATTCGGCGCTGCATTGGATGTAATGGAATCAGATGGCACCTGGATAGCCAAACGGGTTATTCAAGGCTTGCCACGTACGCGATCCATGCATGCCTCGGGTATATGGATTCTTCCGGTTCGGGACGCTGGATACGGGTCCGCCCAAAAAGTGTACCTCCTTGGGCTGGATGACCAAGCTACTTCAGATGCTGAAGTCCGTCCGCGCGTCGATTCCCCACTCATACCTTTGGGGACTGGCCGGGTTGAAGAAGAACGAAGGGAGACGGTGTCTATCCGTATGGTGGTCAAGGAGTTACACCGTAAATATGCGTCGGATTTGGTTCTGAGTTTGCCTAGTTATGATGTAGCAGCAGGCCGACCATTGTTTCCAAGTTCAGCTTTGATTGAACTGACGGGGATTACAAAAATTTCCCCCAAGCCACGAACCCAGTGGTTGGATCAGGCCGATCGAATGGCCGGTAGTCGGGATTCAAACGTCTACCAAGAATTCCCGGCATTGGGATTTGGACGGCATGCGCAGTTAAAAAGGGCGTCAAGTGCTTGGTCTGAGTTTGATGGCGTTCTAGCTATTTCTGAGGGCTGGCGTCTGGCATCTGCCTCCCCATCAAAGCTCGAAGTCCTGGCATCGTGCCCCTATCGATATTTTCTCTCGAGCGTTCTGCGATTGAATGTCCCAGAGCCACAAGCGGAGGCGTGGATAACGAGCCGAGAAGAGGGCACTCTGCTGCATAAGCTGTTTGAAGAACACACCCGAAATCGGTTGAAGCCGTACAACAGCGTGGAGCCTTTGAATCGTTCGTTAGCTTCGCCTAGTTCAGAGCTTTTAAATCGGTTGGATCCGTCGACGCACTCGGAGCCGCTAAAGCCCTCAGAACCCCCAAGGACCTCGGAGCCGCTAAAGCCCTCAGAACCCCCAAGGACCTCAGAGCCCCCGAGGCCCTTGGCTGAAAGCGATGCCGTTTTAATGAAGGAAAGACTGGAAGAAGAGCTTTCGATGTTCGTTCAATTGGCCGAGGGCAGTGCCGAGGCCGTTTTGGCGAGAAAACAAAAAGAACTGGGAGATTCGATTACGTTATACCTGAGACACGAATTCGAGAATGAAGGTGTGTATAGACCCGTGGCTGTCGAGTATTCATTCGGCAATTTTCCGGACAGCGACGCTAAACCTTGCATAGTGCCGCTATCTGCTGGTCCGATGGCCCTCTCTGGCAGACTCGATCGTCTCGACATGACGGATTCAGGCACCTACGTAATCACTGACTACAAAACCGGAAATTTCAAGGGCTATGCAGCGAAAGACCTTCGACAGCTGACCGATCATTTGCAATGGGCATTCTATTCATTAATGGTCGAAAACAGCACTCATTCGCCCGTTGAATTATTTGAATACTTTTTTCCTTCGAAAAAGGGAGCGGGGTTAAAACGTCAAGTAGCTGCACCAGCCAAGGAGCAGGTGATTGAAGTATTGGAAGATCTTTCGTCTCGCTTCAACCGAGGTACGTTTGTCCAAGCCGCCGGAGATAGCGCGTGTGTCTATTGCGATTTTCGAAATGTTTGCGGCGATTTAACGCAGCGCAAGAACGAACTAACCTCCAAATTCCTTGACCCCTCCGATACGCTCACGCCGATATTCCACAACTGGAACTATCGCACCAAAATGAAAGGTGACCTGTAATGGAAAACCTTTTAAACAATAGTGGGCTCCATTCCAACCGGGGGGCTAAAGATCAAGGTGCAGCTTCCAAGCCGGCTGCCGACGAATCGACACGGGAAATTATCCGAGGAGTCGCAGATTTTGCCTTCCCGATTCTACTCGACCCGACTATTCGATTAGATCACACCATTTTTGTTCGGGCGGGAGCGGGATCAGGCAAAACGTCCGTCTTGGTCGAGCGGATGTTGGCGCTGGTGCGCAGCGGCATTCCTCTGGAAAAAATCGTAGCCATCACCTTTACAAAAAAGGCCGCGGGGGAGTTACAGGAACGGTTTTTTGAGCGCCTGATACGTTCGCGTAAGGAAGTGGAGTCCAAACGATTTCAAAATTTGGATTCAGTTGTTGATGTCGAAAATCATCCCCTGCAAAGGAAAGCAATTGAACAAGCGTGGGAAAAGGAATGCGCCATTTTAGATCGAGCCGTTGAAGACGCCGAGCAGGTATTTATCGGAACGATCCACTCATTTTGTGCTCGGCTGCTCCGCCTACAGTCATTGACTCTAGGGATTCCCCCTGAATTTGAGCAGATAGATGATCGAGAAGAGGAAAAACTGCGGAAAACCTATTGGGCTAAGTTTATCAATGCCTCGGCTGCAAGTGGCGATGCCGATTTGGCCATTTTGCAGGATGCTGAAGTTTCCTTTGAAGCCCTTTTTTATCTGTTTGGGACCCTTTCTAAAAACGCCTCGGCTCATTTTCAATTGTCAGGAAGCCTTCAACCGGATGTAACGGCGACGTTTGAACGGCTTGCCAACTATATCGCTGAAGTATCGCGACGTCTTCCAACTGGTGACCCGGATGATTTTAGTACCGAGATTGAAAGACTGGGCGCTCTGATGGAAGCGTTTGATGGATCTGATCCATTTGTACAACTCAGGATCCTAAAAACGGCCGCCCGGATGGTTTCAGGGAAGGAACGTCCGTCGTTTGGCATTAAGGTGACGTATTGGGGCTCAAATAAAACGGAGAGCCGGATATTCGCTAACGATCTATTAAAGGGTCAGGAAGATTTGGGCCTTGGAAAGTCCTTTTTGGACTTCATCTTAGAGGACGTCATTCCTGATGTTCAATCTTTCGACCATTGGCTGCACGATCGTGCCCTTAGCTTGTGTACTCGATCCGTGGAGGAATATCGAATACATCGACTTCAGTCGGGAAAGCTGACCTATGACGATCTGCTCGCTGAAGCACTGCATTTGGTCCGAAGCGTTCCGACGGCTAGAAAACAGTTTCAAACGATGTTCGAGCATATCCTAGTGGACGAATTTCAAGACACTGATCCGATTCAGGCGGCCATGCTTTTCACGTTGGCCTCAGAAACACTGGATGCATCGGATTGGTCATCCTCCACACTTATCCCCGGAATGTTGTTTTTAGTGGGGGACGATAAACAATCTATTTACCGCTTCAGAAAAGCAGATTTTCAGGCTTTCCACTTAGTTGGAGAAGCTGTACAAAGACAAAATGGGCTAGATCTGAAGCTCACGGTCAATTTCAGGTCGGACGAACGTATTTGTGGCTGGGTTAATCAATCGGTTGGTCGTTTGTTTGGGAATTCAGTGTTTCCTTATCAAGCCCCTTGGGAAGACCTGTCTCCCCACCACAAAGACCTCGGATATACGCCAATTATCCAGTTTAAAGTGGCAAAAAGCCCGATAAGGAGTTTGTACCCAAAGATTTATGGCGAGTGCGTTGCCATAGTTAGACACCTACGGCAGCTTATTTCCGAAGATGTCCACGGCCGGCTGGACTATGGCAGTTTTTTAATTCTAGTCCGACGCCATGCGAATATTCCAGCGTATGTAGCCGCCTTGACTCAAGCCGGAATTCCAGTGGGCGTATCCGGGGGAAAGGCCGAAAAGATTTCAGAAGTGCTGGCCTGGATGGACGATCTTTTAAAAGCCGTTTACGATCTGAATGATGGAGTATCGCTTGTAGCCACGCTCCGCGGGGTGTTTTTCGGTGTTAGTGATCAGGATCTTTTCGACTTTGTTCAGAATGGGGGCAACCTAACCACGGTTATCGACGCCCCCCTCGATATTCAACTTCCCGAAAGGCTGCGGGTGGCTGTGGCGCTTTTACATCGAATCCGGGAATTGTTTTTAACGCTTCCTCCGCACCAAGCGCTTGAAAAGGTGCTGGCGGAATCAGGAATTGAGGCTATGCTTCGAACCCAAATAGATGCAGATGTGGTTTCGGGAATGCTCCAACGCATTCTTGATCTGTTCAGGGAGTGGGAGGCTAAAGGTACCAGTTTTGGAAGGTGTGTGGAGGAATTTGGTCTTTATCGTACGGGCACTATTTCCCTCGAGACCTTTTCGGATAGCGTGCCCTACGGATCTTGCGTGCGCATCATGACGGTTCATCAAGCAAAAGGACTTCAAGCCCCGGTAGTTATTTTGGCAGACACGGGTGGAAAGGAACCCCCTGACTCGACCCTACATACCTACCGAAAAGGGCCGAACGTGGTTGGAAAAGCCCCTTTGGTTCGGAAAAACGGATTTAACTCCAGCGTAGAATTGGAGCCGGCAGGGTGGGCGGAAGCATTAAACGAAGAGCGCCTCTTTGATGCGGCAGAGCGAATGCGTTTGCTTTATGTGGCTTGTACCCGCGCCGAATTTCAATTGATCATTTCGACCAACGAGGAGCCTAAAAACGGTCCGTGGGACGATTTGAGTAATTATTTGAGTGCAGACTTGGTTGAACAAGTGCTAGTGCCGCCGGTAATGGATATTGATGAATGGTTTCGACTTAATCCAGAGCCAATCCCCTCAGTGGCCCCATTGGACCGTTTATTTCCAGGCCTTTCAACCCAGGAAAACGCGCAGTCGGAATTGAAGGCCGTAAAGGACCAAATAGAGGCGCTTTCTAAACCAACATGGGTTGTGAAACGGCCGAGCGATAAAGTGCTTTTGATTGATGCCCATGAAAGGGGAGTGTCCGTCCGAACGAACAACCCTGAAAATGATGGACGCCGAGGTCTCGGCCGCGATATAGAACATCCCGATTCAAGCTTTGGCATCGGCATCGAATATGGGTCGGCCATACATGCCTTGTTCGAATCGCTGGTTTCTAAGCGCCGAGAAAACAACGACCGAGATAGTATTCAAACGTGGGCCCACCGCATTATGAAAAGCCGGTTTGGGAACTCACCGTTGGAGAGCCTGACAGGGGATTCCGTTCAGGCCGCTTTGGCCTTTTACGATTCGGATCTCTGGACCGAAATTGTCCAAGCCACACGAGTATTGACGGAGGTCCCGTTTACGGTTACAGAGGTCGTCGATGATCTTGAGTGCGTAATTAGTGGCGTGGTGGACCTGGCGTATCGAAATGAAAAGGGATGGTTTGTAGTGGATTACAAAACAGATAGGGCTACGGATGAAATTATGCTCGGTCGGCACACCTCGCAGCTCTTGGCTTATCGGCGAGCTTGGAATCAAATATTTACGGACGAAACGTGCACCGTGAGCATCTGGTCGACCCATCTAGGGAGACGGCTGGAGCTCCGAGAGCTAGACCAATAAGGCTTTATTTACTCGCTGGTATAGGACGTTTATGCAGGAAGGTTGGTAGCAGGTAGATCATCGTACAAATAGGTAGGCCAATTATGTTTGAAATGATTATTGCGATTATCGGCGGTATCGGGATTGGGGCGCTCATTGTATATCTCATTCTCAAGGCGAAGCTAGATAGTTTGGCGGTCACCAAGTCCGACTTGGTTCGGATGGTCGATCAATCTACCTCCGAATTAGCCGGCCTTCGCGAATCCTATGCTTTGCTCCGAGAGGACCATGCGGCCCTCCATGCCAAACGGGAGCAGGAGGTGATTGGATGGGAGGAAAAGCGCCGGGACTTAATCCAGGCCCAAGAAGATCTGCTCAAGCAGTTTGATACGGTTTCTCGCAAGGCTTTGGATATGAATAGCGCAACCTTTTTGGAGCTTGCTAAGACGCAGGTCAAACAGATGATCACGGAAGTGGATGCCCGCGAAGAGAAGCGAACGCTTCAGATGCGGAATCTGGTTGACCCGCTATCAAAAACGTTAAAGGAAGTGAGCCAGCACGTTCAAGAGGTTGAAAAGCTTCGAATTACCGCCTATTCAGGGCTTTCAGAACAGGTTAAAGGGCTTTCAGAAGCTCAGTCCATCATTAGAAAAGAAACCAATAACCTAGTAAATGCGCTTCGAAAACCATCCGT
>CALEEY010000090.1 GCA_937877085.1 uncultured Bacteroidota bacterium | reverse complement strand
CCTACGGTTTTTCCTTCTTTGTGGCGCTGGTAATAGGTTTCGATGGAAAACTTGACCGCGTTGGCGTCAAATACCTCGCCGTTGTGGAAGCGAACGTCATTTCGAAGGTGAAAAGTCCACGTTGTATCTCCTTCCAGACGCTCCCAGGACTCGGCCAGAAGCGGTTCGATTTCCATTTCAGGGCTAAAAAACGTCAACGATTGATACAAATGATCCCCCAAACCCACTTCAACCCGACTAAACATTCCAAACGGGTCTAAAGTGGATATGTCGGTAGAATTGGCGACCGTTAGTTCGTTTTGGCGCGCACATCCGCTGACTAGAATCACTAAAATGGCAGTGAATGCGAAGGTTCTCAGGCTGTTTACCATACCGTTTTACTTTTTCCACCATCAACAAATAGGGTCGCACCGGTAATGTACCGAGCGGATTCAGAGAGCAAAAAGGCGCCTACTTCTCCAAATTCTTGAATCGTGCCGTAGCGTCCCATGGGAATGGCCTGGTAGCGCTGTTTTTGAATTTCGCCGATGGGCAGTCCTTGCGCTGTCGATGCATACTCATCATTCGCTCGCACCCGATCCGTATCGATCTGTCCGGGCACCAGGTTGTTGATTCGAATACCCTCTTTGGCCAGGTCGGGAGACAGGCTTTTAACGAGGCTCACAACTCCCGATCGAAATACGTTCGAGAGCAAGAGGATGTCGATGGGTTCTTTGATGGACGACGACGTAATGGTTACGATCGAACCCGAACCTTGGCTTCTCATGGTCGGAAGAACCCCCCGAATCATGCGGACGGCGCTCATCAGCGTCAAATTAAACCCTTTGGCCCAGTCTTCGTCCGTAAACTTGTCGAATTTCCCTGGTGGGGGGCCTCCTGCGTTGACGACCAATCCGTCAATTCGCCCGAAATCGCGTACGGTGGCGTCTATCCAAGCTGCAATCGAACCCGGATCCGTGGCATCCATTACATAGCCTTTGGTGAGTGCTCCGTGGGTATCGGACAGTGTTTTGGCTGCTTTTTCGATGCTAGATTGCGTCCGGCTGGCCATTGAAACGCTTCCGCCTTGTTTGGCCACCGCCTCCGCAATGCCAAATCCAAGCCCGGCCGAAGAGGCGGCTACGCAGACCACTTTGTCTTTAAATAATGAATCGCTCAGTGTTTTGCCCTCGGATGATGGGGGATCAGATTAGTGAAAGGAGTTGACGAAATGTAGAACATTGAGATGAAAGTTTGCAGCTAGTCCGCAGATGGATTACCGGTTTAATCGTATTATAGAGAGAGTTTATTTCTATCGCACGCTTTTCAGATCCCAACACGTACATGATCGGCACCACGCTTTCGCATTATCGAATCGTTGAAGAGTTAGGCCGGGGCGGCATGGGGATCGTGTACCGAGCCGAAGACACCAAACTGGACCGCACCGTCGCACTAAAGCTGTTGCCGGCCTCGGCCTTGGCCAATTCCGACGACCGTGCGCGTTTCTATCGAGAAGCCAAAGCAGCCGCACAGCTCAATCATCCAAATATCGCGGCCATCCACGAGATCGATGAAGCCGTGCCCGAGGGAGGCGCGAAAGACGAACCGCGTCCGTTCATTGCCATGGAGTTTATCGACGGCGAATCGCTAGAGGACCGGATTAAGGCGGGCCCCATGAAGCTCGACGAGGCGGTACGGATTGCATCTAGTATTGCGAGTGCATTGGAGGCAGCCCACGGGAAAAATATTGTTCATCGGGACATCAAAACAGCTAATGTGATGATGACCGCGAAGGGCGAGCCCAGTCCACGCAGCTCACACGGTTGGGCTCGACCATGGGGACCATTGCCTACATGAGCCCCGAGCAAGCGAGGGGCGAAGAAGTGGACGGCCGCGCCGATTTATGGGCTTTAGGAGTGGTTTTGTACGAAATGGTGGCCGGACGTAGCCCATTTGGTGGGGATTACGAGCAAGCGGTCGTGTACTCCATATTGAATGAAGACCCGGCGCCGCCAACCGCCCTAAGGACCGGCGTTCCGATGGGATTGGAATGGATCATTGCCAAGCTTCTGGCCAAAAAGAAAGAGGATCGCTATCAGAGTGCCACCGACTTGATTGTGGACCTTCGAACCGTAGACTTAACAAGTGTTGGTTTAAGCCGGACCTCCAACGTGGCGTCCATACCGGCAACCTCGGCCGCGCTCCCTACCGCCGCAGCCTCGGCCAAGAAGGCTAGCGGGATTCCACCCGTCGTTTTTGGACTTGGTGGGGCGCTCCTTGTGGCTCTGGTTTGGTTTTTCTGGCCGGCTGCCAGCGCCCCCAATCCTGGTTCTCACAAGCGACTCATTCAACCAGTCGATATTGGCGGCGTTATCGCCTCGCTTGATATTTCGCCCATGGGCGATAAAGTCGCGTTTCTAACCGATGTAGTGCGTGTTTTAGACCTTTCCACCGGCCAGATTCGGGACTATGACCTTCACGAAGTGTACGTGCATGCCGCGTTTTCGGCAGATGGGGAATATCTGTTGCTTACGACTGCAGCTGGAATTCAACGACTTACGCTCTCGACCGGTGCCGTTGTTGACATAATGGAGACCTGGGAGGGAGGTCCGCGCGCTGAATGGGTCTCCGACGACTATATCGTTTACGAAGAGCGCACGTCCGTTTGGGGGGCATCGCTGACCAGCACGGAAAAAAGGCAAATCATTGTCAGGGATTCGCTAAACGGAGAGCAGGACATAGACTTTCCATTCGTTCTACCGGGCGGAAAAATAGTAGCGGCTACGGCCCAATTCGCTGACCCCCTCGAAAAAATTGGTTTCTGGGACATCGACTCTGGGAAAAACCTCGGTTATTTGGACTACCCTGGCAGGCGGGTTCAATGGGATCCTTCAGGAAGCCTAATTTTTGTCATGAATGGGGATTTGGTAGCTTTACCATTCGATCTGAAAACGCTAAAGCCAACCGGCCCGTTGGTTTCCGTTGAACGTAACGTTCAGCCCGAAGGAATGAGTATTTCTCTCGAGGGTACGCTCGTTCACGTCGGCACGAATACCGGGGCAGTTCGGGAATCGAGGCCCGGTTTTCCAGTAGTGATAAGAAAAACTGGGCGATCATTACAAATTGAAATAGGATCAGGAACTAGCGCCTTTCCATCGGGCATTTATCGAAGTGGAGCCATTCATCCGAGCCAAAAAATGGCGGCTGTGGTCATTCAGGGAGACGTCCAGCCGGACGGCTATGTGGTGGCGCGCGATATTTGGATTTTGGATTTTGAAACCAAGACTCGGCGCGCGTTGACCACCGATGGCCGAAGCGATTATCCAGTGTGGAACGCCAAAGGCGATTCCCTTTATTACATATCCAATGGTGCAAGCGATGCGCTTTACGTCATGGCAACCACCGGTAGGGGGGCTTCGCGAAAAATATTCAACGATCAGACCCCGGAGTTTGTTGATTTGGCCGTTTCGCCGAATAACGAGTGGGCGGTCATGGCGGGTGGGATTCCGCCTTCCATCGACGCAGGGACGGTTACAGTTCTGTACAACCTTAAAAATGGTCGCGCCTTCAATCTGAACGGTCCTGCCTTCAAGACGCCTGGTGGCAACGGACGCCACTTTGACTTCTCGCCCAGCGGAAAATACCTAGTGTACGAGGACCAGG
Organism: uncultured Bacteroidota bacterium; assembly: GCA_937877085.1. Classification (GTDB taxonomy): domain Bacteria; phylum Bacteroidota; class Rhodothermia; order Rhodothermales; family UBA10348; genus UBA10348. Next base: position 949 of record CALEEY010000090.1, on the reverse strand, counting down.
GTGGCATCTATGTCCAATCAGTGGAGGCTTTAAACAGCGCCCCCGTCGCTCTTTGGACCAATTCGATGACGTTACCCAAGTGGGCCCCCGACGAATCCATGATTTATGCGGTGAATGTAGATGGCCACATTGAAGGCATTCAAGTTCAAACAGAGCCTGTGTTTTCGCCCATAGGCGTTCCGAGCAACAGCGCCATCAATGAGACCTTGGTCACCACGAATCTGTTTGAGGTTTTTTCAGACGGGTCGAGGTTTTTGGTCGCCAGTTTCGATGACAGCTCAACGGAAGCTCAAAACGCGGAACGAAGGGTGGTTGACCTGCACGTTTTGGTCAACTTATCGGCGGAGTTGAAGCCTAAAAAATAGCTTTTTGGGCGAAACGACCAGGTCCGAGTAGAATTGAGGGCACTCTTCGAAGCAAAACGTTCTGGCCACAGACGTTATCGACCTTCTGGGCCATGGTTATTCTTTAGAGTGAAATGCGTCTATATTTATGCTATGGACATCGAAACTCTCAGAAATAGAATAGATCGGGAGTGGGGCTACCGCCGCGCGGAGGAGCTACGCGTGCGCGACCTGAAGAACCAGACTCACGCACAATGGCTCGATACGCTTCCGTATGTCCACCTCGTGAGGGAATCCTCAACGTACCTCTTTCAGGAAGCTTTGGATCTGCAGAAGGTGTTGCAGAAAAACGGAATCACATTCTGTTTTATCGGAGGAGTTGCCCTTCAACGTTGGGGAGAAGTACGACAAACGGAAGATGTCGACCTGACCATATTTTGTGAGCTAGGCAAGGAATCCGACGTTTTTGAACTGTTGGACGACTATTTAGAGTCACGAGTTGAGGATTCGGGAGAAATATTCTCGGTTGGTCGAATGTATCTTGGTGTCTCCCCAAAGGGAAAGCAAGTTGATATATCGATCGGCTATACTCCATACGAAAGGCG
>CALEEY010000089.1 GCA_937877085.1 uncultured Bacteroidota bacterium | reverse complement strand
CCCATAAGGTGGGTTGGTTACAAGCACGCCATTTTCAAAGTCGGCCAAATTTCGGTAATCGGCCTTGGTGAGCGTTACGAGGTCTCCGTGGGGCAACCGTGACAGGTTTTTTCTGGCCAATCGTAGCGCTTCAGCATCCAAATCTGAGCCAGAAATCAATCCTTGTTCAATGGGATGAATGGCGTCATCGATTTCTTTTCGACGCGCCGACCAAGCCCACAGGTCAAAGTCTGGAAACTGTTCAAAGCCAAATTTCTGATGCAAATAGCCTGCGGGAGTACCCGTAGCCATCATCAGGGCCTCTGCCAAGATCGTTCCAGAACCACACATTGGATCTAGAAACGGCTGGTCTGCCTTCCACTCGGACATCCGAACAATGGCAGCTGCAACGGTTTCTTGAAGCGGAGCCTCCATTGCGTCCAAACGGTACCCCCTTCGGTGCATCGATTGGCCGGCGGCATCTAAACTGATGGTCGCGCGGTTGTTTTCAATGTGCAAATTAATGGATACGTCTGGCTCGCGTCTATCTACATCGGGACGCGACCCCACGTGGTCTCTAATTTGATCGACAATCGCGTCCTTTAGCCGCAGCGCAGCATATTTGGAGTGGGTAATATGGCTTGCAGATACGGAAGCAAAGATGGCAAACGTCCGTTCCGGTCCTATCAGGGACAACCAATCCACTTCCTGCGCGCGTTTGTACAAATACTTATCGCTGTGACAGTCAAACGTAACGAGCGGAGCGATAACGCGGGTGGGAATGCGAGCCGCATAAACAATGGTATATAGCGTTAGCGGGTCGGCTCTAAAATGCACCCCTCGGTATCCAGGCTCAATATCATAGGCACCCAATTCCGCCAATTCTTCTCCGGCCAATTCCTCAATAGGATGCGCCACCTGAGCGTAATAGCGCTGGTGTTCTTGATATAGATAAGGGGTTTCGATAGGATCCGCTTCCAATGGTCGTCTAGTTTTCGAGAATCGAGGACAGGGCTCCGTCAGTACCATCATTTGGCGCAGGTTTGATCCCCAGAATACCTGCCATGACGTTGTAAAGCTGAACATTTTCAAATGGCGCGATAGTCACTCCATCTTTAAATGCAGGGCCGTGAGCCACGAAAGTGGCCCGCATGGATTCCAACTGATTGTCGTAACCATGTGCACCGCCCTTGACGGCATTTACATTTTGTTCAAAATAGGCACGCTCTCGGACAATCATCCAACCATCGTCTACATGGCCAACAATCTGCGGGATTCGTCGGTGTCCGGCGTAATGAAAACGCTCGGGCACTTCCCCGTTTTTGTAAACGTGAAGGTTTGGGTGGGCGTCCTTTAAGGCATTGTATACGGTATCCAGTTTGCCTTCTTTGGGGTTAATACCCAAGAGCGAGTAGGCGTCATTGATGTACACATCGTCCAGATCGATATAGTCGTCCAGCACCACCACACGGTCCCGTGATAGCTCGGACATCCCATGATCGGCTACCAAAATGACATTCACGCTTTCAAACAATCCGCGGGCGTCTAGACCCTCGAGTAATCGCCCGATATACCCATCAATAGCACGCACCGAAGCCTCTGTTTCAGGG
>CALEEY010000088.1 GCA_937877085.1 uncultured Bacteroidota bacterium | reverse complement strand
AATAACGGAAGATCGCTCGTTTATGGGGCCCCTTCTGGAAACATAAATATGATTATCATACAGCACGCCGACGCCGGTAAAGGACACTTCTTCGTCTGTTTCAATCGGATCCGGGCGGTTGAAACGTCTAGAATCGTCATCAAATGGATGCCAAATGATGTCGGCTATGCGGGGCGTTCCGCTGGTCAATTCAGAATACCGAATGACCACGGGCAAATTCCATGAGCGGCCGTTGACAACGGTGTCTCGCCTGGCAGTCACATATACATTCAACCGTCGATCCTGAATAACGGACGTTCCACCGCCGTTAATGGCGATAAAGGCCGCGCTTCGACCGGACGTGTCTAGTATGTGGAGGCCCCGATTGTCGACCACATAGATTAATTCGTCATACCCAACATAAATGTCTTTAGGGGCATCCAGTTGGGCCCCATCGCCGCTTTGACTGAAGAACGGAAACAGCGGAACGTATTCCACCTCACTGATCAACTGGGGATCGCTCCGTCCGGCATCAAAGATTTCGTCGGTAACTTGGTCTTGTTTTGAACCCATCAGGGCGTCGCATCCGGACACCAAAAGGGACGCAAAGGTCAGAACGAGGAAGATATGTAGTCGGTTAGCATTCAAAATTCGACACTCATACCCATTCTGTGGACAGAGCCCAAGCGCTCGAGTCGGTTAAATCCATAGTCAAACTTGAAGGCAGCGCCCGAAAGCGGGACGCGAAGTCCGGTTCCGAAGCTGGGAACGGTTACTTCTTCGATGCCAAAACGATACCCGGTCCGAATAAACAGCATGTTCTTCCACCCATACTCGGCCCCAAAATTCCAGTTTTCAGCGTTATCGTTCGGATTATTTAGCTGCGTACTGAGTGTAATGGAGCTGTTAGGGGATGATTTTAGCAAATCGTAAGCAAACCCAAGATGAAACGTTGTTGGGGCGGTCAGCGATTCGAAGTCGCTTTCAATTCGGATAGGATCGCTATTGATTACCGTCCGCTCCAACTGGCCCTCAGGAGCTTTATCCAAACCAATATTGCGAACCGATACGCCCATGCGAGCCCCCGTGCTGCCGACGGCGTAATAAATTCCTAAATCGAACGCTATGGTGCTGGTCGACAGCCCCACAACACTCTCACGGATGTACTTCGTAGTGACTCCGTAGCTAAATAAATCGGTAAGCTGCTGGGAAAGCGTCAATCCGGCGGCGAGGTCAAGAAACCGAAAAGACTCTCCGGTACCGAAAGGCTCAAATTCCGTGGTCACTTTCATTTGACCAGAATTCAGCGTCTGCAAACTGGCCCCAATAGACACGTTCGTCCCTGGAAGATGATAATTGACGCCTGCAAAATCGAGGTTGACGTCCACAAAGTAGGCGGTATGATGAAAACCAGCTTGAATGCCCGGAAGATGGGAAGCCAAGGCTGGATTCCAATACAAAGCGGAAATATCAAAAGCCGATGCCACCACCGATTCTCCCAGCGCGGCTGCCCGAGCATCAACCGGAATTTTTAAAAAGTGAAAACCTGATGTACCGGCTCGCTCGCCTCCCAAAGATGGAAGGAGTTGGGCGTGGGCGTTTTGTCCCCCCGAAAGGATCGACACCGCTATCAAACCCATTAGTATGATGAAACGATTACGCATTAGAAGTTAAATGAAACCCCCAATACGATATGCCGGCCGGGAAGAAAACGTGCGGGATTGAACGGCGGACTGCCGAATGAATTCGGATCCTCGTAACGAGGATCCCGGACTCCACTTGTCACGTCAAAATCTGGATTACCCCGAAGCGCCGTAAAATCGGTTTTCGAAGCATCGATATTGGGATAGGCTTCCCCGGTCACGGGGTTGATAATGACGCTGTTTTCCTGGTTCAACAGGTTGGTCACTTCAAGCGTAAACTTTACGTTCGTCGAGAAAAGAGCTACGTTTTTCTGCAAGCTCAGGTCGATCCACCACCAGGCGGCGCCTACTTCTGAGAAACGCTTCGCCGGATCTGATACCACTTCGTAAACCGGACGCCAATCCTGTTCGCCGCTAAACGGATTGACTTCGTTGCCCTTGAATTCAACCGGGGTGTAGCGTTGACCGCTTTGAACGGTTGAAGAAAGGAATAGCGACAGATGATTCAGCCCAGGTACGCCCCAAAGTGGCGTTTCCTTATTGTGCCTGAACGTAAGATTCGTCTTAAGATCGAAAGGTCGATCCCAAGCAAGCGGCGTCTCAAAGGTGTTATCGATGTCCCCATTGGCCAAGAAGTCGGCTAAGGCGTCGTTGTTTGTGGAGGACAGACCGGTTGCTTTCGAAAATGAACCCGAAATCTGCCCTGAAAACCAATCTCCAACGCGTTTTATGTAGCTAACTTCGATACCGCGGACACGGGCAAAGTCGCCATTTACGCGGAATGCTCTCGACACTTCACGTCCCGTTGGATCTGGTACAACCACATTTTGAACCGTAATGAAGTCAAATTTATCCCGCCAAAAGACGGTTACGTTGAGCGCATCATTCTTAGAAAACTGGGTACGAAGCCCCAATTCGTAGGAAATATCTACTTCTGGAGATATGTCCGGATTTCCTAAGTCAGAGAAAAATGATCGATCCTGGAAGAAAGGATCGAGTCCCGTGTACACGAACGTCGGGTGCGGAAGCTTGGTGGCGTGGCCGTAGTTGAAAAACATGACCCGGTTTTCGGTGATCGGAAAGGATACCCGAATTTTGGGCAGCATCCGAAACTTGGTTCGAAGACCAAATACCGATACCGTATTGTATTTGTAATTCTGGCGAACGCCGGGCAGAATGGGAGCAATTGGGTTATCGATCAGATCGTCAACGTATTTGCCGGGCGACCAGTATTCAAATCGCGCGCCGAGGTTTGCAATCAAGCCCCGGTACCGGATTTGGTGGGTGCCATAGGCGGCTCCACGGCGAGGCTTGACGCGCCAAATGTCCGAGCTCTGGCCTAGCCGATTGGTACTCGTTCCGTCGTCCGTACCAATGGGAGCGCCCACCCAAGGCCGAATCACGTCAATCCATTGATAGTCGTTAAACTTGGATTCGAAGCCAAGCGTGGTTCGGTTGTTTAAATCGCTCGAAAATCGGGTGTAAGAGACGTGTAGGGTATACTCTTCTGCAAAATGGTCGTGGAATCGAGTAGCGATCCCCCCATTGTTGACCAGTCCGGGTCCCGGAAGGACAAATAGAGCATTGGGATCAATAGACTGGCCGTTGGCATCGACAAATACGGAAGCGGGGAACGTGACAATGCTCGACGGATCGAGTTCGGTGCTCACATTTTTAGGCCGCCAATCGCGCCCGTTGGCATCTGCCCTGAGTTTGGTAAACAAGCGGCTAAACTGAACGCTGTAAAAAGAGCGGTCATTCAACACGTGGGACCACTTCAAATACGAAATAATGTTGTCGTGCGCATACGTCGTGGCATTGTCGGGCTGGAGTACAAAAGCGTACTGGAATCCAGGGCTGATGATGGATTCATTGCCCGTGACCTGCAACATGCGCGTATTCTGGTTGACCGTCAAACTGCGTTGATACGATCCCTGAAGCTTCATTCCCGGCTTCACGTCGTACGTAAGCTTGGAAATACCACTCCATCTGTTTCCTGTACGTGGTAACAAGAAGGTGCCGTCGACCAAGGAGGAGCGCACCTGATCGGGGGTGGCAATAAGGCGGGTGAAACCATCCGACAGTTGGACCTGACCAGAAAGAAAAAACCGAAGCTTTTGCCTCAGAATCGGACCGCTAAAGTTGGCCTCCCAAATGTCCTCGGCGAAATTCGATTTGGAATCGCTGTTAAAGCCGAAATCATCCCGTTTGTGGGATAGAAAGCCGCGGAAATTGTCCGTTCCATCTTGGGTCGTCACCGAAACGACTCCCGATGTAACATCTCCAAATTCGGCGCCGACGCCTCCCGTGGTCACCTCAATATCGCTAAACGAGTTAGAACCGATGTCGAGACCAAATCCAGTTCCAGCCAAGGGGTCTTTTGCAGATACGCCGTCAACCAAAAATCCTGTTTCGTCGGCACGTCCTCCGCGGATGTACAAACCAGTGGGGTCTCTAACCACACCCACTTGCGTAGCAACGACTTGCTGGACATCTCGTAGGGGCGCTGACTGGATTTGTTCTTGCGTGATGGTCTTTGACGAAGAAGAGCTTTCTACATCTACAATAGGGCGCTCTCCAACAATCACAATTTCATCGTCAGTGGATAGGATGGCTTCTGCCAAATCGACATTCAGGGTGGTTGTTTCGCGATCTTTGATCAAAATGCCCGTGTACATCTTGGTCTCAAACCCGATGTACGAGATCCGAATGGAGTATTCTCCCGCTTTTACGTTCGGGACACTAAACTTTCCATCAATATCAGTGGAGGCTCCGAGCGTCGTACCCATAATGAGCACGTTGACTCCGATCAGTGCTTCCTTATTTCCGGCGTCAACAATTTTGCCAGATAGCGTACCCTGCCCAAACGCAGTCGATACGGATCCAACAATCAGCATGAACAGAACGAGGCTATATGAAAACGTGCTTCGATTCATCGTTTGGGAAATCCTAGACTTTCGAGCATGAGCTTCAGGGCCAAGCTCGGTGCATCGGTGGATCCGTTTGCCCCGCCTAAAATGGGTGCACTGTTTTGATCGTTGATCATAGGCAACGTAAACAACCCAATTCGTTGATCGGCAGACATGGAAGCAACTACGGACGAACCCGTCCATGGGCCTTGCCCACCCGCACGAGTCACGTAGGTGTAGTCCACCGTGTACAACGGTAGGATGTTAGAGCCGGTGGTCACATACGGTAACGTGTTCGTTAAGAACGCTTTCGAAATTAATTCCGGAAGCGGCTGACTCGTCGAGGGCAACGTTCTTCCATTCGCCGTAATCCGCGCGCCCGTCGTCATTCGAAGCGAGGGCCTCAAACTATCTGGGAAGGCAATCATGGTGGTAAGGGGCAGCATGACCGCCGCTGCATTATCTAAAATTTGGTCTGGATCAGGCGGAATACCAATGGGCGTGTGTACCATGAGTTTGCCACCATTGGCAAAGAACAGGTCCAACACCACAGAAGCGAAAGGCAAATTGTTGCCGTCAATTCGATCGGTGCTGTTCGAAGTAACCCAATAAATGTATTTATACCCCGCGAAAAACTGCCGCAACGTCGGTTCGGCGTAAGGGGGCAATAAGGTCGAACGAGGTGTATTTCCCGTACTGCCTGTCACAAATGGAATGGTGATATTCCATGTATCCACAGGCGTGTTGATAGGTAGGAATTCCTTTAAAAGGGAAAGATGAAATCCAGTTATCTGTGAGTGAGTCGAACGGCGGTAATCGTTAACGTACAATACTTCGGCCGTTTTGGCTTTGACAAACCAAGAAAATTCAATTCTTGTGCTTGTAGTGTCTGTTTGATCAACTGAGCGCATATACACGACGTTGGTCGCGTTGAGCTTCAAGCCTGGAACTCGAATCGAAGAGGACGCAAAGCCGCGGCCAAGGTAAACCCGAGTTTCTACTTCCGTTGGGGAGCCTGGGGGGGCCGTTTCGGCCACAAAGGTGGCGAAATCGATGTCGGAAGGCAGGGATACAAAGTTGGTCGAATCGTTAAAGCTGATATCAACCCGAGACAGATTGTTATTTCCGTCGGGGTCGGAAGCCACCCAGCCGAATGAGATCACGTTGAACGTAGTATCGGGGGGCAGATCAAATTGACTGAATTTGATCTGAGGAGGGCTGTTTTGAACCGGAAAAATAGTAGAAGCCGGGGTTGGATCGGCAGCGCCATCGTTATCAATGGATCGCGCTTCGAAAACCACATCAGAAATCTTTTGACCCGGACGAATGGGGAGCAGAAATAAGGAATCGGTCCGTAGTGTGTAGGTCCATGCCACGCCTTCGCCGCTTTCTCCTCGGTCGAAAAAGCGTACTTCATAGCCTTGTACAAATCCATCGGGATCGTCGCCGGACCAGGAGACCTGGACGGTTGAAGTCAATCTGTTCTCGTCGTCCAGATTGTCCAACAGCGATTCATCCTGCACGCTCAACTGCGTATCTGGAGGTTGATTGTCGAAAGCGGTTCCGCTAATAGAGGAGTCGCAGCCAAACACGATCAGCCCCATGGTGGCAATGACCATCAAGGACGTTCGAAGAGATATGTAAAAAGGGGACTTCAAGAGTTCTAATCTGGCATTAGATCAGTTCTGGAAAGGTGGGGCGCGCCTTCGGCGCGCCCCACTCCTACCAGAAAAAAGCTTACTTCATCAGAAGCATGCGTTTGGTTTGAATCGATGCGCCAGATGTCATCCGGTAGATATAAATACCACTGGATAGATTCTGAGCATCAAACGTAACCATATGCGTACCAACGGGAACGGTGTTGTTCACAAGGGTCGCAACTTGTCTTCCCATTACGTCAAATACGTCCAATTGAACATGGCCCGTTGAGGCAATGTCAAAAGCGATCTGCGTGGAAGGGTTGAATGGGTTAGGATAGTTTTGCCCTAGAGTAAAGGTAGCTGGAACAGCCATTTCTTCAGCAGATGTATTGATAACACCACCGATATCGCTAGTCCCTGCTGGAAGAAGCTTGTAGTTGCTAAACGAGTAGTAAAGAACTCCGCGAACAAAGTCCAACCGCTGGCCAACCGCGAAAACGCTTCCAGGGTTATTTCCTGTGTAGGAAAGGCCCGAAGAAGCATCGTCTACACGTAGGCCACTGCCAACAGTGCCGTCCGAAGAAATCAAAAACTCTCCAAAAGGACCGCTTGGAGCATCGGCGTTTGTCGAAACGACAACCGGGTTGTCAATCTCCAGCAAAATGCCTTCGTAGCCTTCAGCTAGGTCGCGATCCGTAAGCACGCTCGTAGACATCATTTTGGCTGGAATTCCCAAGCCACCCGAAGAAACCACGGTAAACGTGACGTCATTTGGATCGATCTGAGTAACGTTGAAACGCTCATAAATGCGTGCCCGAGTAATGCGGATTACATCGCCCTTTTTGAGCGTCCGAAAAGCAGAAGTGGAAGATGACGATTCTGAAAAGATTCCGGTCCAAGGACCGCCAGTGAAATCATCCTGAAGTATGATGAGTTTCGTGTCTTCGTATGCGTACTGGACCGTAGCGGTAATATCCATATCAACGGTCATATTGAAGAACGGCGAATCTCCCTGCTTACCATCTGCGGTTTGCTGAATCTGGGAAATCGAAGTGATTCCGTTTTGCAGCGATCTCAGAGGGAAACGTGTTGATTCGGAGACCGCATTGGTATTATCGGTGGCCTTTACCCAATAGGTGATAAAGTCGCCGTTGGCAACACCAGGAATTGAAAACGAGTACACGTCCCCAGTATTTCCTGTTGAAGCAACGGTGGTTTCTGTAGCATTGCTGCTGGTAAAGTAAACAAGAGCAGCTGAGGAAATGGTTCTGGTTGGATCGGCGACCACCTTAGCTGTAATCGTAACCGCACCGGCTCCTGGAACGGCTGTAGGGCGAGTAAAGGTCGTGATTGCCGGTGGAGATTCCGTAATCACAAGATCTGAATCGGCCATTGGATTGATGGCATAGACCATGCCACTGGGTACGCCTAAAGCGTATGGATCGGACCCAGACGTGCCAGGTAATGTCATAAACCCAGACAAGTTTACTCTAGCGCCTGCTGGTGGCGGTATGAATGGGCTAGTGGACGAACGAGGGTTGTATCCGGGATACGTACCCGCACGATCATTTCTGTATCGAAGAGACGTATCGTACATGCTAATGGATGTCGCCCCGCCGTCTGTAGATACATTGAAATCCGGGCGGGCCGTATTAGCAGCCGTTCTGGTTAATACGGTACCCCCTACGATTTTGACGTAATTCCCGCGCAAATCGGCTACTTTCCTCCAGTTGACCTGAATGGCTCCATCGGGGCCCATTACTTGATTCGCATCCGCTGAAGTAATCGGAATAGGAAGGAAGATAGGATCAGTGGCCGGATTGCGAGATCCCACAACCGTCATCGAGGTTGGAGCCAGCTGCATGGTTGTATTAAACGGAGAGATCTTGCCTACGACTTCAATCACGTCGCCACGAATAAGGGACTGAAAGCCCAGGTTACTGCCGTCCACAATCTGAATCCCATGTCCTAAAGGACCTTCTGTATCGGCTGCGACGTCACGTACAAACACGTGAACACGGCTAGGAAGTCCTGTTGTCGAGTTAGGGGATGATAATCCCGAATTGAGAGGGTCTGAAATTACAACGACCGTAATTTTTACTTCTTGACCGCACAAAGTATTTGAATACATCAAAGCTCCGCACGTACCAGAGTAAACATCAGAGTTGATTAGGCTCGCACCCTTAGCCATTAACTGATCGATTTGGCCTTGCGGAATGGCGTTGATCTGGCGAACCGTAACACTTTGTTGGGCAACAGCGTTACCCACCAGAAGCGGCACAATCAGCATCATGAGCAACGTAGTAGCTCTTTTTAACATTTTTTTACCTTTGGTGTTTGTGGATTTGTTATTTGATGATGACAAATTTGCCTCGTTGTACATCACCCGAGTTCAGATCTTTTACGGTGAAGAGATATAGCCCGCCTGAAATGCTCAGGCCACTATCCGAGAGTAAGTCCCATGAGTGCTCTCCACCGGACTGAATGCGGTTCTCCGCGCTAAAATCATTGTACCAGCGCGTATCCCCGGCGTACGATTCGCTGTCATGATTAAGCGTCTTTACAATTTCGCCTGCGAGGGTATAAATCCGTATTTCAGACGCTGAAGGCAAATTGTAAAAATTGAGTTTGCGTGTTCGAGACGTTTCTCCGTCCCATGCGGCGTTCACGCGGTAAGGGTTCGGGTATACACCCACTTCGAAAGCCCCGTCGTCTACGGCTGGGGTGCCGGGAAACACGCGAACGGCGTTGGCCACGCGAGAGGATTCAAATGTGTCCAAACCGGCCAGCGGATCGCCTTCGTCGATGGCCGTCACCGAGAACAGATATTGCCAACCCAGCTTTAGATTTTTTGCTTCGAGGCGGTACCAATAGGCCGTGGTGTCGCCAGCAAAAAAGCGAGCTTCGTTCAGTTTAATGCGTTCGAAGCCGTTATTAAACCCTGTCTGGTTTCCTGGTTTATCGTATTGGGCTAGCAGTGTAGCACGATTTAAGATGTCACCGCGTTTGTCGTCACCTGGGTTACTGCGGTACACGCGGTATCCCTCAAAGTCCTTTTTCCCGGTTACGGGATCCTGCGAAAGCTCCGACGACTGATCCCAATAAAGGGCCACTACCGTCTCATTTCCCTGCGCATTGGGCGGTCTTTCAAACTCAACCCGGACAATGGGGGCACTTGGTGGTTCGGGAATGAGGTACCGATCGAGGACACCATTGCCATTGATGTCTTCGCCGGCATCGAGACGTCCGTTAAAATTGTTGTCTTCCCCTGAATACGTGCGCCGAGCCCAAAGAATATTGTTGGCAAAAATGGATCGTGATTCTCCGGTATCGATGGGTTTGCCGGCCTGACCTTGGAAATCTTCGGTCTTTAATCCTGCAACCAAAGCAAACGTCACTTTTAGCGTGTCTCCTGGCATGACGGTTGGAAAAGGGCCAGCTGGGGTCAGTCCAATCCAGTTCCCCGTTGCACTGCGTCCGTCCGTCCGCAAACGTTCGCGCCAAGCATTGTTTGCTTCCAAATAAGCCGATTGAGAATTGAACTGCGCTGGATTGGGGTACGGGTGGGCCATCCTCCGATACCGGGTAGCGTCGTCGCCCGGTCTGGTTTCATCGTCCACGCCGCCACTAAAAAGCCACCAACGAGGATTTACTGCAGGTGCGGCGTAGCCATCGGCTATGTATTCGTCGGCCACATTGGGATGGAAAAACCGCGTACGGCCGGACTTAGGGTCTACCCATTCGGCTCCCAGAAAGGCCACCCCACCGTAGGTGTTTAGGGTTTCTTCCGATCCGCCCGCATTAAACCCATAGGAAGTTTGGAGGCTATCAATAAAGCCGTACCCACCCTTGTTGAAATAAGCGCCACCGGATTCGTTGGTGGTGTTTACGTTTCGGGTCACGATGTCGTGGTACATCCCCACATATACCGAATCCCAAGGTTGGGACGATATGTTGATAATGTTGTAGTTCACGATGACAAAAGCGTCTGTGAACGGAAAATTCCAAGCGTATGACTCGGAAGTAACCTTCATTCCCAATTTACCTGCAGCATCAGGCATCTGGATGGATGTTCCAGGCAATACCGACAGGGTGTCGGTAAACGAAGATGCATAATCCAAGTGGCTAATGGCCTGCCGAGTAAACGCCTCGGACGTAGGTAGGGTGCTCCGCTGAATAATCGAGGTCAATGGAGCAAATTCGTAGCCATTCAGTCCAGGAACGTACCCAGCGGAGGTTGCAATTGCTCCGGTTCGGACCGTTGTTACCCCATCAAAACGGAGGGCTCCAACCCACAGGCCCGACTCAAAAAGATGCTCCACGCCCGAATCTATAGGATATTCGAAAGAAGGCGGCCCCGTGGGGTTGTTTCGAACATTGGCCCGGCCTACAAATCCAACATTGGTCACCGTTACTCCTACGTTTCCCACGCCTACCACAGACTGTTCAAACGTAGTCTGTGCCAGAGCATCCGCAAAAAATACGGTGCAAAATAATGCCAATATGAACGTCGACTTCAACTTCAAGACAAAGGTGGTAACGAAATCTATATGCGCTTCGGTGGGGGGAACGGGGAAACCAGTAGGCTACCTAACGAGAATGACGGGGCTGCGAAAAGCAGCACACATAATCCGTAAGGGACGCCCCCAACATTACCATTACAAGCGGTCGGAAGCAAGTCAAATCGCCCTAGTCTATCAATAAAATATCCACACTTTGTTGATTGCCTTGAAGTCCATACAGCTCCATATTTCGCTTATTTCGCCGTCCAAACGTTA
>CALEEY010000087.1 GCA_937877085.1 uncultured Bacteroidota bacterium | reverse complement strand
CCAATCATTTGGTCGTCATTCATAACACAGATCACCATCCTCCACATTGTCATATTCAACTTTTGGGGCGGGACAAACAGGTTAGTTTAGACTCTCTCTGGAAATATTAAATCCGCCTCCAAACAATCTCCCGGTTGCGCTCCGGAAAGGACTATTGCTTATTCAACCTGAACTCATCGCGTCATGGAAAAAAGTACATCTCCTATAAATCAAAATGCTTTCCCATCGGCTATCGGCACGGACAACTGGTCAAACGATAGCGGTTTGAAGCTAAAAAGTGTCGCATTCGAACCCAAAGAGAGGGGTATTTTCGTTCGGTTTTACGACAATTTCGTCGGCTATTGCTCCGTACAATCGTTGATCTCAAAAGACGATCTTCGTTCGGTTATTCCAGAATCGGTGTTCATCGGCCAAAGCGGATTGACCGTCGTTTTCCCGATGAAAGAAGGCGGCGAATACGATGTGGATTACCTAGCTCTCCGCTCAGTCTTTGATTCCCAAATCAGGACTAAATTGGCCGAATTGGAGGTTCGTAGCGCTTTTCAGCTTGGTGAACGAATTAAAACAGCTCGCAAAAAACGAGGGTGGACTCAAATTGAACTAGGACGTAAATCAGGACTCGATCAAGCTGTGATTTCCAGAATGGAACGAGGCGTGCATTATCCCAGAATGGAGACCCTGGAGCGAACGGCCGAAACCTTTTCGATTCCCGTTTCGGAATTACTCCTCGGTGTCTGAAGGTGCTGGGTCCTCGCTGGCGGTAAACCATCCAATTACAATATGGATGAGAGGAAATAGGCCGTTAAAAATAATAGCGGCTGATAATAGGGATGCAAGCATTTGGGCCAAAAAATAGGTTTCCAATCCCAACTTCTTGAGCGGTTCGTACCAAATGAACGAAAGAAAGCCGTTCCAGTGAATCAGAAAAAAGAAGGGGAAAGTAAATCCCAGGACGATTTTCATCAGACCATGAAAGTCTCTGCTAGCCATTCCCTTGTTCATTGCTGTTTCCTAAAGATTGCTACGGCTTTGAATATATCATATTTCGGCCAAGTCGAATAGCTTCCTCCTTGCCTACAACGGCGACGGGTGTAATTACTCTGGTTGGGTGCTCCTTTTTGTAGCGCTCTTGTCCCCCGCCTGAAATATTGAGTAGAATGGTATCGTCGCGGTGGACTTCCCCGCGTGAGATGGCTTGCTGAAGCGACGCCAAGGCCACGGCTCCTGGCGACATCGTGTCGATGCCCTCCGCTTCCCTGAAGAGTTTGTCGGCCGCTGCAGCCTCGTCGTAAGGCACGGCGTAGGTCATTCCGTTTGATTCCACGAGCATGTCAAAAAGCCCACCACGCACGGAATAGGCCGGGGCCCTATTCACCAGCAAATCGGAATAGACGCAGGTATGGACCGCTTCGGCGGCGGGCTGCAACTCAAACGTTCGTTTCTGCCAAGCGTCGTGGACCAAACAATACTCAGCGTTTTGGGAGAGGTGTTGTCTTGGCGGCGGACCGGCCGCAAAACCGGCCTGAATGGCCCTTTGGGCCATTTCATGAACTCCAATCGGGCCCGGTCCGCCGCCAACCCCTTGAAAATAGTGTTTGGGCATTCCGCCCATCGCTTCGATTGCGGTCAGAATTAGAGAACCGATTCCGTCCCTTCTTGCCACGTTGTGGACGCCTCCTTCCCTACGCCAGCCCCCGACTTCCATAATCTTGGAAGTCACTTCATTGGCATCGCCGTAATCTCCCCCTTTGATGCCAATAATCTTCACCGAATCCGTTGGATGCCCTTCCGGCACCCAGAGCCGATCGAGATGCTTTTCCGCCACGATCAACAGAATGGGGTACCCCGCCAACCCCCCGAAATAAGCAAAAGACCGCGCCGTATTGCCTGCCGATGAGCAAATCAGCCCCGGGACGTTGTGATCTTCCAGGCGTTGAAGCGTGGCGACCGCTTCCATGTCCTTGAACGTCGTGGTCGGGCAATTGGCACCGCGTTCGGGCCAATACCCGTGAAACGAAATCCACAGATTGGAAAGCATCAACGCGTTTGCGAGGCCCTTACTTTTATAACAAATCGAGCCGGCGTTTAGAGCACCGGGCTTTGAGACGGGCAGCCAATCGACCCATCGCCAGAGACCTGGAAGGTCCCGAGGCGTAAACCCACTCGTATACTCCGCCCTTAAAAGCGCTTTATCGTGGTACCGGATGGTGTATTCATCGTCGATTCGGTCTTGTGTACCGAGACAGCGGAGTTGATACGAGGGCATGCTAGTTGAATGCTTGGTGTTGTCTTTTGCAGGTTGTCCGTTTATGGATACTTCAGGCCGGAAATCAAGCTTCACTTCGAAGCCATTCACGCTGTCAGAATGGTTTAAGAACAGTGATCCAGAGGTTGCTCTCTCAGTGTGTGCAGCAAGGCCTTTGGATAACGAATTGAGATTTCCAGAAGCCGTCTTGCCGGACCTCTTGGTGTCCTCCGACCCTGTTTCCATCCTCGATAAGTGGAGACTGGAATTCCCAAAAACGAGGCCATACCCCTATCAGTTTGGCGAAACGCTCGGGACATGTCGCCAAGCAATTCGCTAAAAGTTTTAAAGTGGGAAATGTTTTTGTGGGAGTAAGTTTCCAGAGCAGATTCGAGGGAAAATACAACGACTCCTTCTTCCATTATCTCTAGCAGGATTCC
>CALEEY010000086.1 GCA_937877085.1 uncultured Bacteroidota bacterium | reverse complement strand
ATAAACTCCTTTACCATTACTCGGATAGTTTTTGATGTAATCGGGTGAGCAATAAAAGCGCATCCATTGGCGTCGTAGAATTAGGGTCTAACGAAGTAATAATGCCCTTCATTTCTTCAAGTCGGGGATCTGGAGGCAAGCCAAACAAAGACATTTGCGAAGCTGTAAACTGATCCGCCACATAGGGTTGAATACGTTCGGAAACCTCCCCGACCTCCAAATCTTGCTGTTCGAGCTGATTAAGTATTTGTCTGGATCTATCCAAAAGTGCAGGAGGCAATCCGGCCATTCGGGCCACTTCAATGCCGTAGGAGTGATCTGCACCACCTCTGACCATTTTCCTTAAAAAAACTACTTTTCCATTGTGCTCTTGGACCAGGATTCTATAATTCCGAACCCTTTCTAAACGATTTTCAAGCTCATTTAGCTCGTGATAATGCGTTGCGAACAAGGTTCTGGCGGCAACGGCCGGGGTCGAATGAACATATTCCACGAGCGCCCACGCAATGGACAGTCCGTCAAATGTACTCGTCCCGCGGCCCACCTCATCCAATAACAGTAAAGACCTATGGGTCGCATTATTAAGAATGTTGGCCGTTTCGTTCATCTCCACAAGAAAGGTGCTCTCTCCTGCCGACAAATTATCGGAGGCGCCCACTCGCGTGAAAATGCGGTCTACAACGCCTATTCGAGCCCTTTTAGCAGGAACGTATCCTCCCATTTGGGCCAGAAGGACAATTAATCCTACCTGCCTCAAAACGACGCTTTTCCCGGCCATATTGGGTCCGGTAATAATGAGGATCTGTTCCTTATCCGTGCTCATCGAAACAGAATTGGGAATGAATGGCTGCCCTACACTCAGAGAACGCTCAACAACGGGATGCCTCCCGTCCTCTATTTCCAAGTCCAGCCCGTCATGCATCAATGGCTTAGCAAACTTGTATCGCACGGCGACTTCCGAAAGGGAGGCAAGGACATCTATTTTTGCCAACACGCGTGCGTTTACGAAGACAATTTCTGAGTATTCCGACAGTCGATCTCGTAGTTCTTGGAAAAGTTGAAGCTCCAATACCGTTCTACGCTCCTCTGCGCCCAGAATTTTTTCCTCGTACTCCTTGAGTTCGGGCGTTATGTAGCGTTCAGCATTTACAAGGGTTTGTTTCCGGATATAATCAACCGGGACTTTTTCTTTATGTGCGTGCGTGATCTCGATATAGTATCCGAAGACCTTATTGTAGCTGATTTTTAGCGATGAAATCCCCGTACGAAGCGCTTCGACATCTCTAAGCTCTTTCAACCAGTCCTTCCCACCTTTCGAAAGTGAGCGTAAGTCATCTAATTCGGGAGAAAATCCGCCCCGTATAATTCCGCCTTCTTTTAATCCAGCAGGGGGTTCGTCGGTTAACCGCTCGGCAATCAGTTGGACGATTTCCTGTGATGGCAGCAGTTCTTTGCTTAATTCTGTTAGTACGTCAACCCCAGCCTGAGATAGTGTATCCGTTAAGGTTGGAAGCTTTTCGAACGCTTTTAACAAAGCGCCGAGGTCCCTAGGGGTTGCCCTTCCGGTACAAATACGGGCAGCGATGCGCTCTAAATCGCCCATGATGGAAAGAGACTGCCTAACAGATTCTCGAACCAGTCTGGAAGATGTAAACGACTCTACGACTCTTTGCCTAGCTAATATGGGCTCAACCGCCTTCAAAGGACGAACGAGCCACGCCCGGAGCGCCCTGGCGCCCATGGGAGTCTTTGTTTCGTCCAGCACGGTTACGAGCGCGCCGTCAGGTCCGCCTGAGCTGCTAACTAACTCCAGATTTCGAAGTGTTTGCACGTCGAGCGACATGTAGTCGCTTTGATCGTGCCTTTCCAGCTTACGAATGTGTGGTAGCGGACCCTTTTGAGTTTCTTGCAGATAGTGGAGCAACCCACCTGCAGCCATTACGCCTGCCGATTGCTGTTCCACTCCAAATCCTTTGAGAGAATGCACCCCAAAATGATCCTTCAAGACCGAAAACGCATACTCTTCCCCAAAAACCCAATCGTCGACGGGTGTCAGAATATTCCTATTCCAACCGAGCGTCTCGAGCATGTTCCGAAGTGTTCGTTCACAAACGATCTCGGATGGGTTGATTCCTCGCAAAATGGTGCCCAGGGAGTCCACTTGCGACTCTGTCATCTTGAATTCGCCGGTTGACGCATCGGCAAATGAGATTCCGAACGTCGGTACCGAAGCCTTGCCATGTTTGGACTGGGTTTCTACGACCGCTGCCACATAGGTAGCCTGTTTCGGATCGAGCAACTCGTCTCTAAGAATGACCCCCGGAGTTACAATTTCAACCACATCGCGATCAACAATACTTTTGCCCTTGGTAGCTTCTTCTAGCTGCTCGCAAATCGCAACGCGATATCCGGCTTTCACTAGCTTAGGTAAGTAGGTATCCAGCGAATGGTAAGGAAAGCCAGCCAAGCTTGTTTCGGACGCACTGCCATTTGATCGTTTGGTAAGCGTAATACCCAAAACAGCATGAACCTCTTCCGCATCAGACCCGAACGTTTCATAAAAATCGCCCATTCTGAACAGCAAAACCGTTCCCGGGTGCCGTTCTTTCACCGCATAATACTGCCGCATAAGAGGTGTTTGACCTCTTGAAGCTTTGGGAGTAGATGATGCGGCCATGTGGATGGTTTATGAAAAGGGTTAGATGACGGGCTGGAAGACTGTATCTTTGTGAAGGCTTAGAAGCTACGAGCCGGTGCGTTCAATCAAAAGACATTGTGGATAACCGAATGAGAGCATTTCGCTATAAAAATCCAATAGTTGGCGTCCGAGAGATGCTTGAGTGGTCCGTTTCTGAGCCATTTTCCCTTTTCGATTGCCGTTTTTATCTCGCAGAACCAGATCAAGGAAAACGCGAATATGGCCTAGATCATATTCCAGGGGCGCACTATCTCCACTTGAATCAGGATTTATCAGGGGAAATAGGAGACGGTTCGAGGGGAAGGCATCCGCTGCCCGACGTGAAAGCCCTGTGGACTACCTTATTCTCAATGGGCGTGACCGAGGATTCTAAAATAGTCTGTTACGATTCTTCGGGTGGTCCATACGCATCCCGACTTTGGTGGCTCTTGAGGCACAGTGGCTTCACCGATATATGGGTATTGGATGGCGGATGGCAGGCGTGGCTTGCTTATTTGGAAGAAAACCCTCACGTGGCAAGAACTGCCTTAAATCAGAATGATCATTCTACCGGGTCGGATACCAGCCTTTCTTCCATGACGCTTGCTCCGTCGACCCAAGAGGCTGGGGACGCCAAGGATGCCAGAGACGCCAAGGAAGCTGGGGAAGCTGGGGAAGCTGGGGAAGCTGGGGAAGCTGGGGAAGCTGGGGAAGCTGTACGTTCGGGCGGCGCGGCTACAGCATCATCAAACACGAAAAACAGCCCTGTGCTGGTTTCTGTCGAGGCCATAGAAACGCAGCTGGATCACATGAATCTGGTGGACTCCAGGACGCATGATCGATTTCTTGGCCAAAATGAAACCATCGATCCCGTCGCAGGACATATTCCAGGTGCTTCAAACCTATCGTGGCTAGATAACTTGAGCGTTTCCGGCCATTTCTTAGATGCCGAAGTGCTTAAATCACGTTTTGCCCCCGTTTTCGAAAAAAGCGGACCACCCGTGTTTTATTGCGGCTCTGGAGTTACTGCTTGCCACAACATATTGGCGACGCAAGTTGCGGGCCTACCAATGCCTTCCTTGTATGCAGAATCTTGGAGCGGCTGGATATCGAGGTCCAATCGGCCAGTTAAGCAGGGCGAAGAATAAAGTCGCAGAGAGCATGCTCGATTCGGCTGAGGTTAGAATAAACGCGCGACACCCACACCGACCCGAAAATCTTTCTGATCCAGCCTCCACGCTGCGTCAATTCGAAGCAAAGTAAAGAGTCCAGA
Source organism: uncultured Bacteroidota bacterium (assembly GCA_937877085.1). Lineage (GTDB taxonomy): Bacteria > Bacteroidota > Rhodothermia > Rhodothermales > UBA10348 > UBA10348. The sequence continues at coordinate 2,215 of CALEEY010000086.1, read as the reverse complement.
AAGAGAAACGCCGAGTTCTTGGTGCATTCCGGGAGAGGTATGTACACCTTCCCTAGGTCGATTCAATGTGGTTTTCCCGTGAGCACCATGAACGATTACGTTCCAATGACGCTCAACCGCCCAGTTCCACCCAACAAGTTCGAAAGGCAACGTTCGAAACGTATGCTCCCACGCAACGAGGCCCCATGTGCTTCCGCGATAGGGAATCGTATCCAACGTCTTGATTGAACCAAAGGTGGTGTGAAAGGAAGAGCCATCGACAATGCCAAGTTTCTGGATCGGGATGTTATTGCCTCGCACGGTTCCAGCTACTAAACGTAGCTCCAGAGCATTTGAGAGCAGACGGCGCTTGAAAAAAGTGGGTATCCGCCACGTAATGACTCCCTCATACCGATTGTAATGGCCGCCGGATAGGAGACTTCCACCAAGCCCTCTTTCCGCAGTCATTTTCCATGTTTTTTGGGGTCCGACAGGTATGGGAAGATCTTCGAAATCGCCCGTTATGTCAATTCGTGCAAAGTGCAGCTGTCCTTCAGATACAGCGCCGTTGGAACGGGATTCAAAGCTGTTTCCCAAAAATGATTGAAAGCTTTTTTGGGCTAATGAGGCGTGAGATTCGAGGCCATACATCGCGCCTAAACTAATCCTTCTTTTTTTGGGCCAATTCGTTCTGGCAGAAACCGTCCACCCACGTTTTGAGAAATAATCGAAGTAATCCGTTTCCCCAGCTAATACGCTGAATGAGTTAAATAATTTACCTCGGATGTCGGAATCGTATTGAGATACAACTTCATCTGCGTACCAAAAACGTACGGACACCTTGTTCTTCGATTCAAATCCGAACCCAAGGGACGTGAACTCTAGAGCCGTTGAATATCCTGCAAGACCCAAGAAGGTGAGCTTTTTCGACGGTTTGATGGAGGCGTTGACGGCCGCGTGTAATCCTTCGACTCGATTTACCCAGGCTTCGGGGCGAATAGCAAATGGAAGTCTCCCTCCACTATTGGAAACGCCTCCCGACACGGAGACACTGGCTCCTCGGCTGTCTGAATTGGAGTTGACGTACCGTGCGAGGATTCCTGTTGGTTTGAATGCTTTTTCGAACGTCATGGTCGAATCGATGCTGCTATACGCCTTCAATTCCTCTTCAGTTAAGGGAATCCCAATCCGCTCGACTTGAAGAACGTCTACTTTTCTTGCTGTAGAATCCTTTACCACAACCTTTCTTTGGGCATATAGAGAATCCGGTACCGGCACATTAATCTCGAAATCGGTAAGGCTCGACAACTGACGGATCTTGAATTCCGGAAACACCAGCACTCCATTGACGCCCACCTTTACATCCATATCGGCCTTGAAATCCACTGGAAGCCAAACATCCGTACCAAAATTTGAGAATTGTTGGGCATACCTGGCGTTGACGCGTTGGACTGGTGGCGGAAACAAAAAAGCCTCTCCTGGCCTTAATTCAGCCGATATAAGCGCAAATTCTCCATCCAATACCGACAAGGTTCCAATAAATCCATCGGATGTTTTTTGCTTGGGTGCGACAGCTATAACATACACCTCCACATTGTCGCGGGCCGTTATACTCTCCAGTTTGAAGTCGTAAAAAGAGAGAGCTTTGGGATGCGTCACCCCCATCAACGTGTGACCCGCTACTTCCACATCATCGTCGTACAAATTCATGATGAACATGGCAGCCGGCATGAGATCCGACATTTTCATGTTCTCCGTTTGATTCTGCCATAACGAGACTTCTCTGACTCCTCGTTTTACATCCCAAAATGCTTTGGTGCCGCTTTCCCAAATGGAAACGATTCCCCCATCATTTTCGATTCTAAACCGGTTGTATGCGGTGACGGAGTAAGTCGAGAGCGTTTTTCTCCACTTTTGCTTCTCCTCGATTACCCTTCGCATGATTTGTATGGCCAAATCTTCCCCAGTGATGGTTATTTCGGGTAAATCAAGCGTCGATGCCTTCAACCGGATAGTTAACGGCCCTGAATAATTGCTGGGCACTTCAACTCGGGCAGACTGGTACCCAATAAAACGGACAATGAGCACCGATGGTAAAGACGGAACGACTAAGGAAAACTGCGCGGAAGCATTTGTAATGGTGCCTGAATACGTGTTTTCCAACTGAATGGAGGCTCCAGGGAGAAACTCTTCCGAAGACGCGTCCACCACAACTCCGACAATTGTTGTCTGTGCG